>NZ_JAUBQM010000006.1:0-140512 GCF_036701245.1 Microcoleus sp. Pol14D4 | reverse complement strand
TTTAGCAGGCATTTACTTTTTCTGAATATCATTATGTTATATTATACCAATATGCGTTTTAAATGCACAACAGCTTACTCAGGCTGCAAGTGCCGATCGTCGCTGGGCGATCGCCTATTTTTACAAATACTCCAAATGATTGTTCATTTCTTCAGCATTCACTACCTCTCAAATTAATACTAATCCTTGCAAAACTTCCCCTATCGATTTACTGGTTTGCGGACAGTAAACAATACCCGCGTGAGACAAACCTGCATGATGCAGTCTTAAAAAATCCGTATCTTGGGTAAAAATTACTCGCTCTTGAGACAGGGAAAATGCTAATTGTTGTTCGTCGGATTGCCCGATCATTCCTTCTTCTGGAGTTGTAGTGAAATCAATTCCACGTCTTCGCAATCCATTTCCTATGGCAAGAGTTATATTTTCGTCTAGATGAAATTTTATCTTAGCCATGTTGACGATTTTTTAATTTTTGTTGCAATAGCGATGGGGTTTGAGCTTTCAATTGGCTGGCAAATTCTGCATCTGCTTCGATTGCCGAGCGAATTTCATCTCGACGATCGTGATAATAGGCTAAAGCTGCATAGATGTCAGATAAAGTAATACTCGGATAGTGATACAGAATTTCGTCTGGTGACATTCCCATTTGTTCGTGCCAAACAACTATATCCTGAACTCGGATGCGATGTCCGGCGATATGGGGTTTTCCCCCACAGATTCCTGGGGTGATTTCGATATGTTCTTTAATGACGGCGATCGACATGGTAGGGAATTAATATAGGATGTCTCTTCTATTTTAGGACAGGTTAGACGAGTTTGGCTGTAAAAGCCATTTTAGGCGATCGCTTTTCTGAGTGGAAAAGATGACTACTCCAACTGTTGAAATAGCCAACCAGGGAGCATATTAATGCGGACTTAACTAATCATCCCCTCAATTTCTGGATCTGTAAACCCAAATTGCCTAAAAATCCGCAACACATAAGCTGGTGACATTTCCCCAGCACCCATATCAATCGGAACAATCCTTTTTTTGCCTTCAATTTCACGCATATACAAACTATGATCCCCTTTCCCCTCTCGGTAAAACAGACATCCGTTTTGTTCTAAAATCTTAATTAATGCTTTAGGTTTAAAAGATGGAAGGTTTTTAGGCATAAACTTTCCTTAATTCATAAGTATCTGAAGCTTCCGCATCTTCTAAAGTCAGAAATTCGTGTAACTCATTAATAGAAAGAGGGCTGAGATAAACATCAGAGTCTGATTCATAGACTTCGGAAAATGATTCAATAGCTTGTTTGAGTTTATCAATAGATTGTTCGGGAGTATTTCCTTGTCCCACCAATCCATTTTCCAAACACAGAGAAACCCAATAATCAGCACTTCTTCTGAGAATCACAGTGTAGAAATCAATCATATTTTATTGGTAAATTAGTTTTAATAGATTCAGCAAATTTTGAAAACACACCAATAATATAACACCCGATCGCGCATCTGAGAATTACCGCCGCCGAAACACCATAACCCCAGAAAGGTATAGAATACTTAGGATGCAGCAATCAATTTACCTACTATGACAGAAGACAAAACATTGACAACCGCTAGCGGAATTCCGGTTGCAGATAACCAGAATTCCTTGACAGCAGGTGAACGCGGGCCTATCCTCATGCAGGATTTTCACCTGATGGAAAAACTGGCTCACTTCAACCGGGAACGCATTCCTGAGCGCGTTGTCCATGCAAAAGGAGCCGCTGCATTTGGCACGTTCACCGTAACCCATGACATTAGTCGCTACACCAAAGCTCAGCTATTCTCAGAAATTGGCAAAGAAACTCAGGTTCTCCTCCGCTTCTCTACCGTAGGCGGCGAACAAGGTTCAGCGGATGCCGAACGCGACCCCAGAGGTTTTTCGATTAAGTTCTACACCGAAGAAGGCAACTGGGATTTAGTAGGCAACAACACGCCTATTTTCTTCATCCGCGATCCGCTCAAATTCCCTGATTTTATCCACACCCAAAAGCGCCATCCCCAAACGCATCTCAAAGATCCTGACGCGAAATGGGATTTCTGGTCGCTGAGTCCAGAAGCTTTGCATCAGGTGACAATTCTGTTTTCCGATCGCGGTACGCCGAAAAGCCACCGCCACATGGACGGTTTTGGCAGCCATACCTTCAGCCTAATTAATGCTCAAGGAGAACGGGTTTGGTGCAAATTCCACTTCAAAACCATGCAAGGTATTGATAATTTCACCGCCGAAGAAGCGACGCAGATCAAAGGCAAAGACCCCGATCATGCGACTCGCGACTTGTTTGAGGCGATCGACCAAGGTAACTATCCCAAGTGGCGGTTTTGCATTCAAGTAATGACCGAGGCCCAAGCCGCAGAGTATCGCGAAAGCCCCTTTGACTTGACAAAAGTCTGGAAGCACTCAGAGTTTCCGTTAATTGACGTGGGAATTCTTGAACTCAATCGCAATCCACAAAACTTTTTTGCTGAGGTAGAACAGGCGGCCTTTTCTCCTTCAAATGTCGTTCCAGGTATTAGCTTCTCTCCAGACAAGGTGCTGCAATCTCGCATCATGTCTTATGCAGATGCTCAACGCTACCGTCTCGGTGCAAACTATCAGCAATTGCCCGTCAATCAACCAAAGTGTCCCGTGATGCACTATCAACGAGATGGCGCAATGGCACCGGGTAACAACGGTGGTAGCGGGCCCAACTACGAACCCAACAGCCACGAGGATGCCCCGAAGCAAAACTCGGTCTATGCTGACCCAGCTTGGGACTTAGGAAATGTCAAAGTCGATCGCTACGATCACCGTAAGGGAAATGACGATTACACCCAAGCAGGAGACCTCTATCGCTTGATGAAACCCGACGCCCAGCAGCGGCTTGTCGCTAACATTGTGGAAAGTTTGAGTGCAGCAAAACCGGAGATTCAGATGCGCCAACTCTGCCATTTTTTCCGCGCCGATCCGAATTACGGCCGCCAAGTCGCAGAAGGTTTGGGAATTGCGATCGATCCATCTATGATGGCTGCTGCTCAACCGGTTGGTGTGTAGAATCCGCGAACATTCAATTAGACATCTGCTTTTTAGCAGATGTCTATTCTCACATCTTGCACTATTTTCCCTGAACAGGACAAGATGGCTGTTCCACAAGAAAATCTACTCTTTGTGGAACAGCCATCTTGTCCTGTTCAAAAAAGGATTATTGACAGTGGTGCAAGAGCTCAGTATTGAAACTATGCGTGTAATAGGCACTCTTACCCCGCGTCTTAGGTGCAAATTAAATGCACTAAAGCTTAACGTCATGGAGTTGGGGGCGATTAAGAGCGGGATAGCTTCGCTTCACGCGATTTTTAGCAATTGTCTCTTGAAAAGGCACAGAACCAAGTAAAATAAATTGAGGAACTGCAATAAAAACCAAACAAGAGAAATCAAAGTATGACATTACCAATTGGCTGTGCCGCTCCTCAATTTACCGCCAAAGACACCAACGGCAACACCGTCTCCCTGTCCCAATTTGCCGGTAAAACCGTAATCTTGTATTTCTACCCCAAAGATGACACCCCAGGCTGCACCAGACAAGCCCAAAGCTTCAAAGCAGCCCATGAAGAATACAAGGGAAAAGATATAGTAGTTCTCGGTGTCAGCCGAGACAACGAGGAATCGCACAAAAAGTTCACAGAGAAATACGGTTTGCCTTTCCAGCTATTAGCAGATGTTGATGGCACCATTACCAAAGCTTACGATGTCGAGAAAGGTGATTATGCCAAGCGCGTTACTTTTGTCATCGACGGTACCGGCAAAATTATTCAGGTTTATGAAGGAGAAAATCTGAAAGTTGACTCTCACGCCCAAGATATTCTGGTCACCATAGTTTAGTCGCAGTTTAGTCGAAATTTAGCCGATCGCACTAACACTCCTGCACGCACCAAACGGCTAAAAACCCGGTTTCTTCCTAGATGGCTCGTTGCTATAAGCAATATTCTCCTAGGAACCGGGTTTTTTTCGTAAGTTCTGACTCAGGAAGTGAGGGGTCAAGGGTACAGGGGGAAGCAACTTACTCGAACTAAATTCCTTTCCTCAAAACTTGCACCACAAATCCTCTCAACCAGGCATATATTCGGTTAAGGTGCTTATTCTACGCCTAAAGTGAGATTTGTGGTGCTACTCCCGCCAATAATTAAAAACTTATGCTGGAAAAGCCATGAACCCCCCGTAGGGTGAATCTAGGGGCGATTTTGTCCTAGTTCAGGTCATTGTGTTTAATAAAATCAGAAGTTATCCTTGCTTTAGCTGAATAATGAAGTAGGTAGGGGGATATATAATGACAAGCAGCAACATTATTTTAAGTTACTTAGGCCCGCGAGAAATTGAGGTCAATAGAGCCGCTGTCTTAGTTGGCACTTTTGACAAAAATCTAGTTGCAGCGATTTCAGCAGCAGAAGGCTCAAATGCCCTGAATGTGGGGATAAATCTCTCTAGAGGCATTTGGAACATCAGTTTAGAAAAAGGATTCGATAGCGCCGGAACTCGCACTGTGCAGGTGAGGGCAACTGATAAGACCGGCAAAGTTATCGGCCAACAAACAATTAACATCAAAGTTAATCCTGCTTCTCAGTCACCCGCTCAATTTTTCACGTTAATTACTCTCACAGATACCAAATTTAAAGCCGGAACACTGCCCGCGAGCAATCTCAACGAGCTGCAAAAAGCGGACATACCAGCAGGGAAAATTTATCAAATTACTGACTACGAGTTAGAAGACGGACATCTGAATGTTCAACTAAATAATCCAATTAATCCGGTAGGAAAGTCCGGCTTTTTCTACGAAAAACACGTACTCATCACCAAAGGCGCAAAAATTCTCATATTCGATCGCGCTGAGTTGCCGGTCCCGCCGCCTGGAATGCAGTTACTGTGGGTGATCAAAAAGACCTGGTTAAAGTTCACACCCGTAGATTCTGGAACTTTAGGCTCGACTCAGAAGTTACAATTTAACCTGGGAGAAACTTTCAATCTTCTTGGCTACGCTTGCGTGGAAAACCATTTCCGAGTCGCTTTTGCTCGGGCAGTTCCTAACCTAGGAACTTCGGGATTTCTGTACTGGCAGCACGTCCAAATTTTGCGAGACGGCAGGGGAATTGAGTATGATAGAAATGCAGTTACGATGACAATCATCAAAACGACTGTGTTTAAAAAGCGGCCGATAAATGCCGCTAGCCTGCCACCCCAAGAAAAAACTACCTTGCCGGCGGGAATGATTTACGGAATTGCCGGATTCTCGATCGAACAAAGCCACATTAAAGTCTCGCTGACCGAGAATTTGCCGCAATTTGGCAATACGGGTTTCATTTATCCCGATTTTGTGCAATTCAGCCGCGGTGGCAAATCTTTTAATCCCGCTGTGAATTTAACTTATCAAGGGCCGTCAGAAGTTTTAGTAAATCAGCCGATCGTCCTTCGGGGTACTTTTGATCGGCAACAAGCAGCAAAAATTGACGTGATAGCTGAGGATACATTTCCCCTAACCGTCACTCTAAACCTAGAGACCAGCACTTGGCAAGTTAATTTGTCTAAAGGATTTAGCGTAGCGGGAGCTCGGTGGCTGAGGTTGCGGGCAACTGACAGCAAAGGCAACGTTACTGGCAGCCAAATAATTTACATTACCGTAACTACCGATCCGCTAACTGTCGGACAAGGTTTGACCTTAAAGATAGTTTCTGACACTTTGTTTAAGGTAGCTCCCCTTGATTCTTCCCGGCTCAACAATCAGCAAAAAGTTTTTGTCAAAGCAGGCCAGACGTTGGCAGTTAGCAAATACGGATTTATTGACGGGCATCTCAAGGTGGTTCTGGATTCAGCAATTTGGCCGATCGGCACTTTTGGCTATTTTTATGAACCCGACGTTCAGTTGGCCAAAGGTACTCAAATCCTAAAATTTAACCTGGCTGACGTACCCAATAGCAACGTCAGCGCTCAACTGTTGGTAACTCAAACAACTCAGATTAAAGCTAAGCCCGAAGATTCATCTAAACTGCCTGCCAATCAAGTTGCTGACCTACTTTTAGGCACTACCTATGCCATCACTGGTTATGCCTGCATTTTGGGGCATTTCCGAGTAACTCTCGCCCAACCAATTCCCGGTTTCGGCAATATCGGATTTATTTACTGGCAGGACGTTAAAATTAAAAAAGACGGCAAAGAAGTTCCCTTTGACCCCGATGCTTTGACGATGACAATCCTGCAAGCAACTGTGTTTAAAAAACGGCCGGTAGATTCTGCTAGCCTGAGCAGTAGCGAGAAAACTACGCTGCCTTTAGGTCGAGTTTACGGCGTGAACAGCTACGGTGCGGAAGGATCTCACTTGAAAGTTTCCCTGACTGAAGAACTGCCTAATTTTGGCAATACAGGTTATGTTTTTCCTAGTTTTGTTCAGTTCAAGCGGGGAGATAAAATTTTCGATCCGGTTCCGAACAATGTGGAATTGAACGTGCCGTATTTTTCGCAGCGGGACAATCCGCGTTTTGACTGGTCTACTTGCAACGTAACTTCGATCGCAATGGTGCTTTATTATTACGGCATTCGTTCTCAGTGGGGCGGACAGTTGGAGGATGAGTTGTTGCAGTGGTGTTTCGATTATGCCGGCCAGGGTTCTCAAACGGATCACAGCGTGCTTTCGGCGCTGATTCAAGCCTACGGGTTTAAGACGAGTTTTAGTACGACCCGCACGTGGGCAGAGGTGCGATCGGAATTGCTAAATCGGCGGCCAGTAGTTTTAGCCGGAGATTTTACTGCTGCCGGTCACATTCTTACTGTAATTGGCTACAATTCTCAGGGTTATATCGTGCAAGATCCTTGGGGAAATGCACTCACTGGTTACAGCGATACTGAGGGAAGAAAGTTGATGTATCCCTACAGTTACGTCAATCAAGTTGCTGGGCCAGATGGAAATGTTTGGGCGCATTTTATCTATCCATAATCTACTCTACTGTTGGCAATTTGTGAGGCACTACGGCTATTAGTAAGGTGTGCATAACAGCTATTCGTAAGGTACTGAATGCACACCCTACCTAACTTAGGAAATCTTGCGCTTACTTTTGCGTTTTGCAGCGCCAATACCTAAAAAGCTCAATCCTAGTAAAGTACCAAACCAAGTAGAAGGTTCGGGTACAGCCTCAAACGATCCTTGAATAGCGATCGCATCGTTAGCGCACTCGGCAAAAAAGTTAGCAATATAGTTCCCCGAAGGCATTGAGGATTTATTGAAACTGAATCCAATTGTTTGAGAACCCACGACATTAAACTGACCGAAATCAAGACCGAGGACGCTCAAAGTTGCTGGCGTTAAAAAATTGATTTCTCCTACTTTTGTACCCGTAACTATTGAGTTGAGAATAGTCGAGTTCCCTGTTTGTTCAAAATAGGGATCTGTGGCAGCTAAATCGCCCATTGATGGGGTTCCGCCTTGAGATTCCACTACCGTATTGAATTGATTTAAATTGCTAAAGCCAGAGTTAGTTTGGGTGACGTTGTTCGCTGTAACATTTGTGTAAACGCCTGTTGTCGCCACGCCGGAGTCATTGCCTTCGGCAAAGCGGATACCAAACAAGCTGCCGTTTGCGTTAGCTGTATTGAAGTTTTGACCGGAAAAATTGAAGAATAAATCGCCGTAGTTGATGTTGCCTCTTTGAGCTAGTGGGTCGGCATATCCTGCTAAACTTAGATTAGAATTGATGGCGATGAAAGCTGTATCTGATGTTTCTTTAATGGCGATGCCGTAAAATTCAAATTCCCCGCCGCCGATTTGGGGTCCTGTCACGCCGTCGTTGAAGGAATCGATCGCATAATTCCAGCCGTTAGATAGCGTTGCTGCTGTAGCTTTTGGTTGCTGTATTGCGAAAAGGACACAGAAAATAGCCACTGAGTAAGTACAGCGGATGGTGTTTTTAGCAATGGATTTCATAAAATGCTCCCTGGGAATCATTCTTAAATTGTCAAGTCTGCTCGCTCGACTATTTTTAATTTTCAGTCAATCATATATTTCGGCGAAAAATATTAAAATATTGCTAAAAATTTGGTCGGGCGATCGCATTATATCAACTATATTGGTTAAAAAACTAACCAATGGCAGTAACTAAATACAAGATTTATGCAGGCACAGTATAAAGTATGGCTGCATAAGTCTTGTATAGGTGAAAATACGCTGACTACCGGGTTTAGGCGGTTGAGTCCAGTCATAAACTGTCTGCAAGTCAATGTCCAGACTTGATGGGCCCCTAAAAGATATTATTGTTTTTCTGGCCGCTCGACTTAATTGATTTTTTATCAATTACCAATGAATTTTGACAAAAAGGGGCATAATGTTGTAAATACCGATGCCTAATTCTGTTGTTAATATTGCGATTTTTTGATTAATAATTTTCATAACTTGTCTGTCATCTCCAGCGCTGTTCAATAGACCTCTCCAATAATTATTGTGGAACAGGCATCCTGCCTGTTCAAGACAGGCTTTTCGAGAGATGTCTAATAATTATAATTACGTTGCTTGGGATGACTTCATTCCTCAAACTCTTCAAATGCCGATCGCGCACAGCAGTTTTACTAATTTTACCATCAGCGTTCCACCCAACAGGCTCTCAATTGAGGGTCAAAACTGTGAATCAGCACTTTTTCTGTAAGTGCCGCCCAAAGCGAGAATTGGATAATCAAAAAAAATCATACGGCAAGAGCGATCGCACGTTTTTACAACAGCCAATAAACTTCCGGCCCTACATCCGCTGCAGGCATCGTGGGTGCCTTCTAACTCTGGCGGTGGTTTCTGCACTTGAAGCGCTGCATAAATCAATCCAATTTTTAAATGCTGTTAATATATCGCCGACAGTTCGTTGACTATCTTGACTCTTCCCTTGATCACAGAACGCAGCAGGCGGTTGATCGAATGTCTGTATTCCTCGTCGAGAGAGTCGTCTAAAACAGCGGCCATCAAGCCGTAGCGATCGGCTAAAGTCAAACAACCCGTATCGCTAACAGAGGCAAGCATTTCGCAAATAGCGCCGGGAATAAGTTGAACTAAAAGCATGAGACATTCTCTGAATTCGATGCTTATATCATCTCTCGTTCTCCGAAAATTAATAGTGACGCTGGCATAGCACATAATGTGATGTTTTGAGGCCAACTGTGTGACAGCGACCGCTCTAATGTTGTGATCATCTTGTTTTAAGTCTGCGATCGCACTCACAACATTAATCTTAGATATTCCAATTTCCCCCTCTTCCTTCGTAAATCTAAAGATTTAGAGAGATTTTTCGGTTTTTGGGGTGTCTTTACCCATTTCCCATGTATAAAACGCATCGGCATTATGCGAAATATTCATAAAACTCAATATTTTGTAAAAATAGCTACGAATATTTACAATCGTGGGCTTTACATTAGCTCATAACAAAGGTGCATCGAAACGCAGCGATCGACCGAATCATCGGTAGCAACTATAACCGTAAATAGTTTGGCGACGTTCGAGCCAGCGCCCAGTCAAGCTCAAGTTTACAGAAGACCAACCATGCTTAAAAGAAATTCCATCTAGTAACTAAATATACAGTTTTAAATCCATACAGTCACTAAGGTTAGCAGGAAACACACACTTTATGCTCCAAGTCAATACCTCCCCACACAAGCCAGCAGCGAGGGTAAACCGATGACCCAAACAGTAGAGCCCAAAGCCCAAGCGAGCCTGAACAAGTTTGAAAAACTCAAAGCCGAAAAAGATGGCTTAGCATTAAAAGCCGAACTCGACCACTTCGCCACAATCGGCTGGGAAGCAATGGACGAAACCGATCGCGAGCACCGCCTCAAATGGCTCGGCATCTTCTTTCGGCCAGTAACTCCCGGCAAATTCATGATGCGGCTGCGCTTGCCCAACGGCATAATTACTAGCAATCAAACCAGAACGCTAGCAGAAATCGTCCAACGCTACGGCGACGACGGCAGCGCCGACATCACCACCCGACAAAACCTGCAATTGCGCGGAATTCGCATTGAAGACGTACCCGACATCTTCCGCCGCCTCAAAGAAGCGGGCATGACCAGCATCCAGTCTGGCATGGACAACGTACGCAACATCACGGGTTCCCCAGTCGCGGGCCTGGACGCCGACGAACTGATAGATACGCGGGAACTGGTGAACCAAGTCCAAGACATGATTACGAACAGCGGCGAAGGCAACCCCGCGTTTTCAAATTTGCCGAGAAAGTTTAATATTGCGATCGCAGGCTGCCGCGACAACTCAGTCCACGCAGAAATCAACGACATCGCCTTCGTACCCGCTTACAAAGACGGCAACATCGGCTTTAACGTTTTAGTCGGCGGTTTCTTCTCCGCCAAACGCTGCGAAGCTGCAATTCCTCTCAACGCATGGGCAAGTCCCAGCGACGTTGTAGATTTGTGCAAAGCAATTTTAACTGTGTTTCGCGATCGAGGGCCGAGAGCAAACCGCCAAAAATCGCGGCTGATGTGGCTGATTGACGAACTGGGAATCGAACAATTCCGATCCGAAGTCGAACAAGAATTAGGTCGCACTTTGCCCGCCGCCGCCCTCAAAGATGAAATCCTCTGGGACAAACGCGACCACATCGGCATCTACCCCCAAAAACAATCAGGGCTCAACTATGTAGGGTTGCACGTTCCCGTCGGACGGCTGCAGGCATCGGATTTGTTCGATTTGGCCAGAATCGCCGAGGTTTACGGCAGCGGCGAACTCAGGCTCACCGTTGAAGAAAACGTGATTATTCCTAACGTTCCCGACTCGCGGATTGAATCGCTGGTCAAAGAACCGCTGTTGCAGCGTTTTTCGATCGATCCCGCACCGCTGACGCGAGCCTTGGTTTCCTGCACCGGTGCCAAGTTTTGCAACTTTGCCCTCATCGAAACCAAAAGCCGATCCGTGGCAATGATTGAGGAACTCGAAGCCGAACTGTCAGTTCCAAAACCTGTGAGAATTCACTGGACGGGTTGCCCCAATTCCTGCGGTCAACCCCAAGTAGCAGACATCGGTTTGATGGGAACAAAAGTTCGCAAGAACGGCAAAACCCTCGAAGGTGTAGACATTTACATGGGAGGCACAGTCGGAAAAGACGCTCATTTGGGTACTTGCGTCCAAAAAAGCATCCCTTGCGAAGACCTTAAACCAGTGCTGCATCAATTGTTAGTCGAGCAGTTTGGGGCAGTTCCCAAAGAGATTACAGGGGATGTAGCTGTGCTGAACCGGCAACTGCAACTGACGGTTGACAGGGACGAAGCGGCAGTCCCCGCAGCAAAACCTCAGACATCTACTGTCATTTTCGCTCGATCGGGCAAAGAAGTTCCTTGCAGCGAAGATGAGTTCATTCTCGATGTTGCCGAACGGGCCGGAGTCGAACTTGACAGCAGTTGCCGGTCGGGAACCTGCGGCACTTGCAAGCAGCAACTCCTAGAAGGCCAAACAGTCTACGACAGCCAACCCGACGCGGCCCGAGACTTAGAACCAGGGTTCATTTTAGCTTGCAGCGCGCGGGCGATCGGCAGAGTGTCGATCGACGCCTAATCTCACAATGTGAGATGGGATGCGAAGATCCCGAATCAATCTCACATCTCACATCTCACATTTCCACGATCTCAAAGTACAACAACAATTCAAGACAAATGAGCAACCTTTCCAGAAGAAAATTCATCATCACCGCTGGAGCAACAGCAGCCGGCACCCTTCTCGCCCACGGTTGCAGTTCCGCTTCCACTTCCACCACATCTAGCGCAACTCCCAGCGGCGCATCACCCAGCGCCGCACCAGCAGTCAACATCAACCCTGCCGACGCCCCAGAAGTTACCGCAGCCAAACTCGGATTCATCGCCCTCACCGACGCAGCACCCTTAATCATCGCCCAAGAAAAAGGGTTATTTGCCAAGTACGGCATGAAAGACGTACAAGTTACCAAACAAGCATCTTGGCCAGTTACTCGCGACAACTTAGAACTCGGTTCCGACAAAGGCGGCATTGACGGGGCCCACATTTTATCCCCGATGCCTTACCAAATGACATTAGGCACTATTACCAAAGGCAATCAGCCAGTGCCGATGTACATTCTCGCCCGGTTAAATACTAACGGTCAGGCAATTTCGCTCAGCAAAAAATACCTAGATTTAAAAGTAGGTACAGACAGCGCACCCCTGAAAGCAGCTTTTGGCAACCAAAACCTTCCTGTTGCTATGACTTTTCCCGGCGGCACCCACGACTTGTGGCTGCGCTACTGGCTAGCAGCCGGCGGTATTAATCCAGATACAGATGTTTCCGTGATTCCCATACCGCCGCCCCAAATGGTAGCGAACATGAAATCTGGCAGCATGGAAGCCTTTTGCGTAGGCGAACCTTGGAATGCCCAGCTAGTTGCTCAAAAGGTAGGATACACCGCCTTGATAACTGGAGAAATGTGGAAAGATCATCCTGAAAAAGCTTTAGGTTTAAGAAAAGATTGGGTTGACAAAAACCCCAAAGCTGCAAAAGCACTTACCATGGCCGTACTGGAAGCCCAGCAGTGGTGCGGAAAGCTAGAAAATCGCGATGAGATGTGCCAAATCATCTCTCAAGATAAGTGGTTAAAAGTTCCAGTAGCAGATATTATCGGTCGCTCTAAAGCTCAAATTGACTACGGTACCGGCCGCATTGAAGCCGCCAGCCCAGTAGCTATGAAATTCTGGGCTGACAATGCTTCCTATCCCTACAAGAGTCACGATGCTTGGTTCTTAGCTGAAAATATTCGCTGGGGTTATATCCCGGCAACTACCGACATCAAAGCAACCGTTGATAAAGTTAACCGCGAAGATATTTGGAAAGCAGCAGCGACAGCACTTGGCGTCCCTGCAGCCCAAATTCCTGCTACGACTTCTCGCGGTGTCGAAACCTTCTTTGACGGTGTGAAGTTTGACCCAGAAAAACCAGAAGAATATCTGAAGGGTCTGGCAATCAAAAAAGCATAATTAGTGAACAGTTGACTGTTGACTGTTCACTGTTGATAGTTGACCAATTTTTAAATTGAGTGGAGTTGGGTTTCCTAACTCAACCCACCCCAGACACGGTGAACACTTCAAAGTATCTACAAATAATCGATTATTCACAATACTGCAAAAACAAAAATGGCAACAAATCTCGCTGTTACTAAAAGCAAAAATCCAGTAAATTTCGTTCTGGATCACGTTCAAAAAAACCGCCGAAAAATCATCCGCCCGCTGGTAGCAATCACAGTTCTGCTCATAATCTGGCAAATCCTCTGCCACGATCCCTCATCCAGCTTACCGGGGCCAATTAAAGCTGTCCAAGAAAGCTGGAATTTGATTATCAATCCTTTCTTCGACAACGGCGGTACAGACAAAGGCTTGTTCTGGCAAATTTTGGCTAGTTTGCAGCGGGTGGCGATCGGCTTTACTCTAGCAGCAGTTCTCGGCATCAGTTTGGGAATCCTGATCGGCACAAACTCCTTAATGTTCGATGCTTTAGACCCGCTGTTTCAAGTATTCAGAACTATCCCCCCCCTGGCTTGGCTGCCGATCGCCCTGGCTGTATTTCAACAGTTCAATCCCTTTGAAGGCATGGGGGTGAAAGCTAACGAAGTGTCAGCACTATTCGTAATCTTAATTACAGCAATTTGGCCGATTTTAATTAATACCACAGTAGGCGTTCAACAAATACCCCAAGACTACAGAAACGTCGCCCGCGTCTTGCGCCTCCCCAACCAAAAATATTTCTGGAAAATCCTGCTGCCCTCTTCAGTTCCTTACATCTTCACTGGCTTGAGAATTGGTATCGGTTTGTCTTGGCTGGCGATCGTAGCTGCGGAAATGTTAGTCGGTGGCGTCGGCATCGGCTTCTTCATCTGGGACGCTTACAACAGTTCTCGACTCAGTGCAGTGATTCTAGCAGTGCTTTATGTAGGAATCGTCGGTTTAATTTTAGACAGAATCGTTGGTTTCATCGCTTCCAAAGTTGTTCCCGAAGAACAGCAATAGGATTTGGGAATGGGGAATGCGGAATGGGTGATTAGTAGTTGGTGATTGGTGATTAGTTATTAGGAAGCGGGAATAATTATATATGCCCAATGCCCAATGCCTAATGCCCAATGCCCAATTTCCCATTAATAATTAGCATCTAGAAATTACAAAATAACCTAAAATTGCCATGTCAGTATTTGTTGAAGTAGACCACGTTGACCGCGTATTTAACTTGCCAAATGGAGAGCAATACATCGCTCTTAAAAATATCGAACTGAAAATTAAAAAGGGAGAATTCATCACCTTAATTGGGCACTCTGGCTGTGGCAAATCTACGCTGCTAAATATCATCGCCGGCCTCGACAAAGCAAGTCAGGGCGGGATTACTTTAGAAGGGCGCGAAGTCCGCGACCCAGGCCCGGATAGAATGGTGGTGTTTCAAAATTACTCGCTGCTACCTTGGCTGACGGTGCGCGAAAATATTGCCCTAGCGGTAGAGGAAATTTACAGCGGTAACTCTAAAGAAGATCGCGAGTTGGTGATCGAACACCACATTAAATTAGTCGGACTCGGACACGCCGCTGACAAACGCCCGGGCGAAATTTCTGGGGGGATGAAACAAAGAGTTGCGATCGCCCGCGCCCTGGCCATTCGCCCGAAATTGCTGTTGCTAGACGAACCCTTCGGCGCCCTCGATGCTTTAACTCGCGGCGGTTTGCAAGACCAGTTGATGAAAATTTGCGAAGAAAGCAAAGTCACCAGCGTGATGGTAACTCACGACGTGGACGAAGCTTTATTGCTGAGCGATCGCATTGTAATGCTCACCAACGGCCCGGAAGCGCAAATCGGGCAAATCCTCGAAGTGAACATTCCCCGCCCCCGCAAGCGCATGGAAGTTGTCAACCATCCGAGTTACTACGCGCTGCGTAACGAAATGGTTTACTTCCTCAACCAGCAAAAGCGGGTAAAACAGCGCCGGGCAAAACAACAGCCCGCTGTCATCGCCCGCAACGGCCTGGAAAAAATCAACCTCGACATCGGCTTTATTCCCCTCACCGACTGCGCCCCCTTAGTAGTAGCTAAAGAAAAAGGATTTTTCAAAGCCCACGGCTTGGAAGAAGTTACTCTCAGCCGCGAACCGGGCTGGAAAGCGATCGCCAAAGGAGTCGCCGAAGGACGGCTGGATGCGGCGCAGATGGTCGCAGGAATGCCGATCGGTATGCTGTTGGGGCTCGACGGTGAAGTCCCTGTGCCCGTCTGTAGCGCCCTCACGCTGTCTCGCAACGGCAATTCGATTATTTTCAGCAAAGACCTTTACAAACAAGGCATTCGGACATTAGAGGATTTCAAAGCCGCGATCGCCAAGAGTCCCGATAAAGTTCACACCTTGGGCATGGTACACTCCGCCTCCATGCACAATCTGCTGTTCCGCTACTGGCTGGCCGCCGGCGGTATCGACCCCGACCTCGACGTGGGCTTGACCGTGATTCCGCCCCCCCAGATGGTAGCGAATTTAAAAGCAGGCAACATTGACGGCTACTGTTCAGGCGACCCCTGGAACTCCCACGCAGTCAACAGCGGTACGGGTTTTGTCATGGCCCGTTCCCTCGATATTTTGCCCGGACACATCGAAAAAGTTCTCGGTGTTACCGAAGATTGGGCTCAGAAATATCCTCAAACCCACCTCGCCCTCGTCAAAGCGCTTTTGGAAGCCTGCGACTACTGCGACGACCGCCGCAACCGCGAAGAAGTCCTAGCATTGATCAGCCAAGAACAATACATCGGCGCCGATCCGAAAGATATCCGTCCGGGGTTCCTCGATCCGTACAACTCCGGTACGGAGGCAGAACCAGAAATGCTCTACAACTTCAACCAGTTCTACGTTGACAAAACCAATTGTCCAGACCGCCTAGAAATGGTGTGGGTGATGGCGCAGATGGCTCGCTGGGGGCTGATCCCGTTCCCGAAAAACTGGGTGGAAGTGGTCGATCGAGTTTTGCGGCCCGATGTTTTCGGTCAAGCAGTGCGCGAATTGGGTTTGCCGGATATCGCCAGAGATCGCCGGACGATCGAGCTATTTGACGGCACTGTGTTTAATCTAGACGACCCGATCCAGTATCTTCAAAATGTCAAAATTAAGCGCGCCCTCCGCATTGAAGAAATTTTAATTGAACAAATAGGCAGTCAATGTTCCATCAAACTGCCAGCATAACCAGCAAATAGGAAGAGGGAATGAGGAGCAAGAAATTAGGAAACAAGACTCCACATTTTCCGCTTCCTAACTCCCTAATTTCAAATTCTCAATCGAAAGTTGTCATGTCTAATTCCCCAACCCAAAATCCCCCTCCTGAAAATATGCAAACTCTCAAAACCCCCCAAACAACCACACTTCAAACGCCCAAGCAAGGCTTTCTTACTATTAAAGACGTATCGAAAGTCTACGAAACTCCTAAAGGCCCTTACGTCGTTCTCGACGGTGTAAACCTGACTATTAATGAAGGCGAATTTATTTGTTTGATCGGTCACTCTGGCTGCGGCAAATCAACTTTGCTGAATATGATTGCGGGATTTAACGGGCCGACAAACGGAGAAGTGGCTTTGGAAGGTTCGCAGATTACTGAACCCGGCCCCGATCGCATGGTGGTGTTTCAAAACTACTCGCTGCTACCGTGGCTGACTGCTACGGAAAACATTCACCTCGGCGTTGAAAATGTTTACCCGGAAAAGTCCACAGACGAACACAATACGATCGTCAAGGAACACTTGGAATTAGTCGGGCTGACTGAAGCTTGTAACAAAAGACCGGGCCAATTGTCCGGGGGGATGAAACAGCGGGTGGCGATCGCCAGAGCTCTGGCAACTCGTCCCAAACTGTTGATTTTGGACGAACCTTTCGGAGCTCTAGACCCGATTACCCGGGAAGAGTTGCAGGAAGAATTGCTAAAAATTTGGCGGAAGGAAAAAATTACCGTCATTATGATTACTCACGATATTGATGAGGCTTTGTTTTTGGCCGATCGCATCGTGATGATGACCAACGGGCCAGCAGCTTCCATCGGCGAAGATATGCACGTTCCGTTCAGCCGTCCCCGCAACCGGGCGCGGATTATGGAAGACCCGAAATACTACGAACTTCGCAACTTTGCTTTGGAGTTCCTGTTTTCTCGCTATGCCCACCACGAAGAAGGTGAAGCAACGGACTCCGAGACAGAAGCCGTCGCGCTACCGATGCCTTTACCTGCTAGCAAAAAGCCTGCGGTTGCTGACAGGCCGATCGCACCTGCACCTTTTGTGTCTCACGCTGCTGAACCCCCAGAAGCTTCGCCGATCAAACGCGGCATCCTGGCAGCCTCGTGGTTCGTAGCAATGGTTACTTTAGCTGCCGTCAATATGTCTGTTGTTTCTAGCCAGCTAAAGCAAGCGAAACTAGAAGAAACTGCACCGCAGGCGGCGACTGCGGCGGCGGTTGTGAGTTCACCCCCCAGCCCGCAAATCGCAGCAAGTTCGATCGCACCGACTGCTAGCCCTGCACCCATCGCTGCTGCAAGTCCTGCAGCCATCGCTGCTGCAAGTCCTGCACCGAATGCCAGCTCTGCAGCCATCGCTGCTGCAAGTCCTGCACCGAATGCCAGCCCTGCAGCCATCGCTGCTGCCACTAACACCGCCGCCGCGCCCAATGCAGCAACCAGTGCCACATCAGAGATTTCTGACCCAGCCGAACTTGATGCGATCGGAAAGCAGTTGTATGCACAAATCGACCAAACCTGGAGAACAACTCCGACATTTACTGAAAGCTTGACTTATCGGGTCAAAGTAAAACAAAACGGCGATATCCTACAGTTCGATCCCACAAATAAAGCAGCTAAAGATTTCGTCAAAGAAACTCCTCTGCCTGTTTTGCAAACTCCTGCCGGTGCCACAGCAGGCGCTGAAAAAACTGCTGAGTTCCAAGTAACTTTTAGCCCCACCAACGGTGGCGTATTTGAAGTTAAATCAGAGAAGTAGCCGACCTAATACTCCAGCACTAAATCTCACATTGCTATCAACAACTAGGTCAAAATTAGTACCTGGACGCTGTGTGAAATCGGCAAAAATTCCTCGCTAGCCCCCATTCTGGGGGTGATAAGAGTTAGGTTAAACTTTTCTCAAATAGAGGAAGATTTAGTAGCAGCAAAAAGCTGAATGCAAGCGAGAGCGAGCGCGATTTTTAGTAAGAGAGCGGGTAATTTTAACTCAGGGTATTGTCCGTTTCTGGGAAGCATATATGCGGAAATTTAGTAATGATTGACACGTTATTTGCAGGAGCCCTCAGTTCCGACTATAATGACAAATTACGAATTACCCATTAGCTTTCAAAAATTAGCATCTAAAATCACCAGATGGAAACTATAAAAACTCTTTGCCCTTACTGCGGTGTAGGTTGCGGCCTAGAAGTTGTAGCCGACAAAAAACAAAGTTGGAAAGTCCGGGGCGATCGCAATCACCCATCGAGTCAGGGCATGGTTTGTATTAAGGGAGCAACCGTAGCAGAGTCGATTCGGAGCGATCGGCTACTGTATCCGATGATGCGAGATACTCTCGACCAACCGTTCCGCCGCGCTAGCTGGGACGAAGCTCTCAATGCAATTGTTAACCGCATCCAAACAATTCGCAGCACCAGCGGTCCCGATGCTTTGTGCGTTTACGGTTCGGGTCAATTCGCAACAGAAGATTATTATATTGCCCAGAAACTAATGAAAGGTTGTCTGGGTACTAATAATTTTGATGCTAATTCTCGCTTGTGTATGTCTTCAGCAGTCTCTGGATACGTTCAAAGCTTTGGCTCGGACGGGCCGCCTTGCTGTTACGACGATTTAGAATTAACAGATTGCGCTTTTATTATCGGCAGCAATACAGCGGAATGTCATCCGATCGTATTCAATCGATTAGCAAAATACCACAAAAAGCATCCCCATGTCAAAATGATTGTGGTAGATCCAAGGCGAACTCCGACTGCTGAAGCGGCGGATTTGCACTTAGCAATTAAACCGGGTACGGATATAGATTTGCTTAACGGAATTGCATATTTGCTGTTACGCAGGCAAGCAATAGATGCTGAATTTATTCAAGAATGCACGGCGAATTTTTCAGCTTTTGCTGAGGTTATTAGCAGCTACACGCCGGAGTTTGTAGCCTCGCGCTGCGGCATTACTGTGGGCGAGTTAGAAACGGCGGCAAACTACTGGGAACAGTCGCAGCGCGTTTTGTCTCTGTGGTCGATGGGAATGAATCAGTCGTCGGAAGGCACGGCAAAGGTGCGATCGCTGATTAATTTGCACTTGATGACCGGTCAAATCGGCAAACCGGGATGCGGCCCGTTTTCCCTCACCGGCCAGCCAAACGCGATGGGAGGGCGGGAAGCCGGAGGACTGTCTCACTTGCTCCCAGGCTACCGTTTTGTGAAAAATGCCGAACACAGAACCCAAGTCGAGGAGTTTTGGGGAATCGCACCGGGAAGCATTTCCCCGAATCCGGGCCGCACAGCTTGGGATATGATCACCGGTTTGGAAACTGGCGAAGTCGAGTTGCTGTGGATTGCAGCTACCAATCCGGTGGTGAGTATGCCGGATTTGGAACGCACTAAGGCCGCTTTGCTGCGATCGCCCTTTACTATTTATCAAGAAGCTTACTATCCCACTGAAACCTCGGCCTACGCTCATATCCTGCTGCCGGCAACGCAGTGGAGCGAAAAAACGGGAGTAATGACGAATTCCGAACGCCGGGTGACGCTTTGTCCCGGTTTCGACACTCCCTCCGGGGAAGCCCGCGACGACTGGAGGATTTTCGCCGAGGTGGGACGGCGGTTGGGTTTTGCCGAACACTTTGCTTTCGACAACAGTGCGGAGGTTTTTACAGAATACGCCCAGTTGACGCGCGGCCAGCCTTGCGACATGACCGGTCTGAGCCACGAATACATCCGCCAACAAGGGCCGCAGCAGTGGCCTTGCCGGGAAAACGAGCCTGTGCATCCAGCGAACGAAGCGAAACGGCTGTATACTGACAGGCGTTTTCACACTCCTGATGCGCGGGCGAGATTTTCGGCCTATCACTCGCGGGGACTGGCAGAACCTCCCGATCCGAATTATCCGTTTGTTTTGACTACAGGGAGACTTTACGGACACTGGCACACGATGACGCGGACGGGTAGAACAGAGAAAATTAATCAATTGCACCCCGATCCGTTTTTGGAAATTCACCCCCGCGATGCTGCCAAATTGCAGATTAAGGAGGGAGATTTGCTGGAAGTTCGATCGCGCCGCGGCAAGGCGCAGTTTCCGGCCAAAGTCACAAAGGCGATCGCCCCAGGTACGCTATTTGTACCGATGCACTGGGGTTCTCTCTGGGCTGAAGGTGCTGAAGCCAATGCTATGACTCATGCTGCAAGCTGTCCAGATTCCAAACAGCCTGAGTTAAAAGCTTGTGCGGTGCAGTTGGTGCTGGTTGGGGCAGAAACTGCGGCGGAAGTTGTCGCAGAAGTTGGGGAATTTAATTGGGCAAAATCCACCCTTGCCGTCACTTCTTGAGCTGCCCTCCAACTACGGGATGTTACAAATCACCGAATAACGAGGGGGAAGCCCCTAGCGATCGACATGGGGAGGAACGTGGTTGGCGTTCGGCGCTGAGTCGAGTCGCGCTGAGTCGAACGATTTGAGATTTACTCCACAGATGAATCTGGGAGATCGAACAAGAATCTAAAATAACGATCTCTCGACGACTCGTGTCGTTCGCAAGTATCCGTATTTTAGGGTAACAACCTCTCTCGATCGAGCAATTTCGATCCCGGACGCACCCTACACATAAATCTCAAATCCTCAATCCCAAATGTAAAACCTACAATCGTTATGCCATTACCCAGCCTACAAGCTGCGTTTCCCCGGCAGAGCCCGGGAACAAGGAAAATTAAATTTATTTATTCTAAGTTTTTGCTTCTTGATGGGGGGTTTTCCTTCGGGAGAATGTCTTCTGGCGAATGCCTTCTGCCTTCTTTTTAATTAATTGAGTCAGACAATTGCAGTTTGCACCCATAGGTGCTATAATTGTTTTACAAGGCTTTATTTTCGGCAGTACAGTTCGTTCGATCGGCGTTCCTCCGGATTTAAATCTCTACACCCTCTGATTCTGGAGAATGTTCAATGTCAATCTATGTCGGCAATTTATCCTACGAAGTAACGCAGGAGCACCTCAACCAAACTTTTGGAGAGTACGGTACAGTAAAGCGCGTTCAGTTGCCTGCTGACCGGGAAACAGGTCGGATGCGGGGCTTCGCTTTTGTAGAAATGTCTACAGAAGCCGAAGAAGCCGCAGCCATTGAGGCTCTTGACGGTGCTGAGTGGATGGGTCGCGACCTCAAGGTCAATAAGGCAAAACCCCGCGAAGAACGTGGTTCTTCTAACAGCGGTAACTGGGGTAACAACGATCGCGGTGGCAATTCTCGTCGCTACTAAACCACCCGAGCTAAATTTTTAGCTATATTGTATATTGCGTCGGAGCAAGCTGGGAGTAAACAATCATTCTCTGTGGAGAATAGATAGTTATTTCAGTGGTCGTACCGCGCCTTAAAAGCCTCAAACTATTGCTAGACAATAGTTGGAGGCTTTTTTATGGCAAAAATTATTAATTAGGAGTTCGAGGGCGTGCGATCGATTCCTAGCTGACCCGAACTATAAAATATAACAGGCAGAGAGAGCCTCCTTCCCCAGTGCCCGGTTCCCGCCGTGCAACCGCGCACTCGCAGAGTTTGGCGCTTGCAAAGTGTACCGAACAATGACAAAATCATCAAGAATGATGATTAAATCACTGGTATGCTGAAAAAAATATTTAGGCAAATTTCTAAGTTAGGAAATGAGGAACAATTTCTGCATTTTACAGAAAGTGTAGAAGTAATAATATCGAAAATTTTATCCCTCGCGATGATTTGGGTAATTCTCCTCAGCGTTTGCGATTTGCTGATTTTTTTAGGAAAAGAATGGGTAAACCACAGTGATGATTTGTTAAAAGACACGTTGTTTGTCATATTTGGGTTATTTTTAAATGTTTTAATTGCTCTAGAAATATTGGAAAATATTACAGCTTATCTGAAAAAGCACGTAATTCAAGTAGAGCTAGTTATTGTAACTTCCTTGATAGCAGTATCTCGAAAAATCATCATTCTTGACCTGGAAAAGAAAACCGCAGCCGACTTGATTGGTTTGGCGATTGCAATTTTCGCGCTTTCCATCAGTTACTTGATAGTGCGGTCCACAAATAGAGGAAAAGATAATAGTGGACATTAGGAATTTGGGATTGGGAATTGTTAATAACTAATATCATGTCCGGTCGAGCGACCGGACATGATATTATTCCAACAAACCAGGAGGAGGCACAATTTCAATTCTGCCTTGTTCTAAGTCCACAATTGGCACAATCTCTTCCACAAAAGGAATCAAGATTTTTGTGGATTTAGGCTCTTTAACGCGAATTTTCCGTGGTTTGCGGGTATTTCTGGGGTCAGCGTTGGCTTTGGGAGTTTCCGGCTGTTTTGGCTTTTCTAATTCTGCGACGGCAGTTTCCGGCGGCGTTAGATTCGTTTCTACTTCTAAAAGGTCGTTACCTGCGGGAATAATATCACTTACCTTGCCTAAAATTTCCCCGGTTAATTGGTTCACAACTTCCATACCGATCAAATCTTGGACGTAAAACTCATCAGGTTCGAGGTAAGGTCGATCGGTCTTTTCAACAAACAACTTACAGCCCCGCAGCGCCTCAGCACCATCGCGGTCCTCGACACCCTCTACCTCTACGGCATACAGCCCTTTACCCGGAATGTAACGACCGCCCAAAAACTCGATCGGCTCCGGTTCACTTTTGTTAGGGTGCAAAATCCACCGCTTCCCCGGTTCGATAAATCTTTCCGGGAAATCCGAATCCGGATAGACTCGCACTTCCCCGTCCAAGCCTTGAGCTGCTACAATTTTACCGATTTCTATCCACTCAGACATACATTATATCACTCAAATTGCTAGTAATTGATAATTGGAAATTGGAAATTGGAAATTGCTGATTAGTAAGTGGTAATTAGCAATTTGCCACTAAGAATTCTGCCCTCGAAGCTCTTCCCGATCCCCGTTAAGTCCGTCAAACAATTCGTTTCCGAACTACCCTCTTCCATCAACATCCATCCGTTAAATCCGTTAAATCCGTTGCCGAACTTCCTTCTTTACACCAATCCAGTTCTCAGCGCTACAACGGCTGCTTGCACGCGGTCATCCACTGCCAACTTATTCATAATACCGCGAACATGAGTTTTAATAGTATTTGGACTCAAGTAAAGCGCCGCTGCTATCTCCGGATTGCTGTTACCTTCCACCATTAATTTTAAGACCTCCAATTCCCGCTGTGACAACTGACCAAAAGTAGTTGTAGAGGCAGGTATCGGGGGTTTGAGGTGTTCGATGACCGTCCGGGCAATTTGAGGGTCAAGATATGTAGCTCCCTCTGCTGCGGCTGCAATCGCTGCTAACAGCCTATCTACAGAAGCACCTTTAATACAATAAGCATCAGCCCCACTAGAAAGGGCAGCAATAATTTCAGTTTCTGCCGTGTGAGAAGTTAACATTACTACTCGAACTTCTGGCAGTTGTGCTTTAATTTGCTGCGTCGCTGCTATGCCGTCGAGCCGTGGCAAACCGATATCCATCACAATAATATCAGGTTTGAGTTTCAGTGCGGCTGCTACGCCTAAATAGCCATCTTCTGCTTGTCCTACTATTTCTATTTCTGGGGAATCCGCTAAAACTTGCTCTAATCCCAGTTGCATCATCGGATCGTCTTCAACAATTAAAATTTTCATAATACGAATGAAGAAAGAAGAAGGAAGATTACTTAGTTGTTAACATTTTACAGTAACTTATACCGAACCAATAACAAATAACCCATAACAACTAACTAATGACTAACTTTTAAAACCTCTACGAATTCGCCTGGTAAAATCCCGGTTTCCACTGGTGGCAAAACTGCTAAACCGCTTGTATTGGCGAGGTTAATTAAATTCGCTGAATTTTGGCTGCCGCTAGCAGGTTCAAATTCCCAGACTCCGGCAACTAAATGCAGTTTACCCCAAATATAAGTTTCGCGTCGGCCGGGCGATCGCAATTCAGCATTACACCTAGCTTTGACAAACTCCGGCCCCCAAGCATTAGGGGCAAGCCCAGACATCTTTCTCAAAGCAGGCACAACAAAACGCCAACAGCAGACTAAAGCTGAAACCGGATTTCCCGGCAAACCAAAATAGAGACAATCCGAACTCAAACTCGGCGAATCCTGATTTTTTTCACCTCGTTTAAACCCAGCAACCGTTAAAGGTTTACCCGGCTTAATCGCCACAGAACTAACGTGAACTTTTCCTCCCAAATCCCCTAATATTTTCTCAATATAATCGTAGTCTCCTACCGAGACGCCCCCCGTAGAAAGCACCACATCCGCCGTCGCAACAGCCCCGGCGATCGCCTTGTTTAACGCCTCTTCATTATCAGGAACAATGCCCAATCGAATCGTTTCAAATCCCATTTGTGCCAACAAAACTGTCAAAGCATACTGATTCGAGTCTACCAGTTTCCCCGGTGCCAAAGCTTCGTCAGGCGATACCAATTCGTCACCCGTAGAAAAAATTGCCACCCGCAGCCGCCGATACACAGGAACTTGAATGCACTGGGCAGTTGCTAACACCGCCATTTCTGGGGCATTGATAACTGTACCGGGAGTTAGCAAAGTTGTTCCTGCTTGATAAAAAGCGCCTTTGTGCCTGACAAATGCTTGCGGTTTTTCAGGAGAAACTAAGATAAAAATACGATCGCCCTCACGCCTTGTTTCTTCCTGCATTACCACCGTATCAGCACCCGCAGGCATCACCCCACCTGTAAAAATTCGCGCCGCTTGCCCCGATTGGACGGTATTTTGAGGCTGATATCCGGCTGGAATCTCTTCAACTACTTCGAGTACCACTGGTTTTTCGGCGCTACAGCTTTCTACATCAGCAAAGCGTACCGCGTACCCATCCATTGCCGAATTGTCCCAATAAGGAAAATCCAGGGAACCAGTGACGGCTGCTGCCAAAATGCGCCCCGATGCTGCCAGCAAGTCTACAGTTTCTACATCCCGCTGACTGTCGAGGGGTTGCGCCAAATTTAGAACGATCGATTCTGCTTCTTTCACTGACAGCATGACTGTCTCCTTATTTTGATAACACTCATGATTAAGTTTAGCAAAATCTCCAGAGATATTGGTGATATAATTTTTTTGTATTTTGGCAGGAAACCTAATTTTTGGTATTAATTGCTGATGACTATTTCTCGCTTGGTTGTCCGACTAAATTGTTTATCCTTCTTCCTAGTGGCGCTGCTGATAATTTTTACTCAACTTTCCGGCTTAAAAGTCAGCGATTTATTCTTTCACCCTTATTTTTCCCCCAATCCCAATGTCGCCTTGTTAACTCGGACTTTCCAGATTTTATGTTCTGTACCAGTCATTGTTTGTACTTTTACCTATAAATTAGCTCAAAGTATTCAACCGCGCACTTCAGAAAATCGATTTATTCTCTCTTCGGCTTTGTTAACAGGTGGATTTTTACTAAATGAAATTTATAGAATTCATATATATATGGTAGCACTGGGAATTCCCAAGCTAGGAGTAAGTCTTTTTTACGCCGTTGTTTTGTCATCCTACGGATGGTTTTTTCGGCGAGAACTACAGTTGACTCCCTACCAAATACTGTTAGCTGGTTTGGGATTGTTGTTTTTTGCGATCGGCGTAGATTCCCTGCATTTAAAAAACAAAATATTCTCCAGTTTACTAGAGGGAGTACCTAAATTGTTTAGTGAAATCAACATTGCATTTTATTATTGGTATGTGTGTAAGTGTTTTCTCCAGAAAGCTTTTTATAAAACTAGGGAGATCTAGTTGTAAGTAGGTGATATAATGACATTACAATTGCCTGCAAAAAACTACTACTAAAATCCTCATTCCCACATCAATAATATTTACAGCATCTGCATTGCTCGGCATTTATCCGCATTCAGATACATTATATTATGTGGCTTAAAAATCCCAACTCATCCTGATAAAATACCATGATAGCAGTTACCATCAACTTCAACTCCATAGTTAAACTAACCGACGACCAATTTTATCAACTGTGTCGCGAAAACCCCGATGTCAAATTTGAACGCAATGCCAAAGGAGAAATAATCGTTATGCCACCCACAGGAGGATAAACTGGAAATTACAACTCAGAAATTAATGCTGACTTTGTGATTTGGAACAGACAAACTCAACTGGGAATTTGTTTCGATTCTTCAACTTGCTTCAAACTGCCCAGCGGTGCAAACCGTTCTCCCGATGTCTCTTGGATTGAAAAATTAAGATGGGATGCACTCACTCCCGAACAAAAACAAAAGTTTCCTCCCATTGCCCCGGATTTTGTCTTAGAGTTAATGTCGCCAACCGACAGTTTAAAAGATACCCAAGACAAAATGCAAGAATACATGAATAATCAAGTAAAACTCGGCTGGTTAATCAACCGCAAAACCCGGAGAGTCGAAATCTATCGCCAAGGACAAGAAATAGAAGTTTTGGAATGTCCAACAGAACTTTCAGGAGAAGATATTTTGCCAGGTTTCGTGCTAAACTTGAAAACACTGTGGCAATAACTAGAAATATTGCATCTATCAGCGTTTATTTTGGTTCATCTTTCTCGTTCATCTGCGGTTAAAAAATACTATGGAAACCAATATAGAAACCACTGCAACCACTGGCTTAACAGCCGAACAACACAAACAGAAAATGCAGCGCCGCCAAGAAGTACAGGCGCAGCGAATCGCTAACTCCTCAAAAGAAAAAGGTTTAATTATAGTCAATACGGGTAACGGGAAAGGCAAAACCACGGCAGCTTTGGGAATGGTTGTGCGATCGCTCGGTCACGGCTACCGCGTCGCCATAGTACAATTTATCAAGGGCGCGTGGGAACCCGCAGAGAAAGCCATTTTTCAACTGTGGGAAAAACAGCTAGAATTTCATGCAATGGGAGAAGGTTTTACCTGGGACACGCAAGACCGCGATCGAGATATCGAAACAGCTCAAAAAGCTTGGGAAAAATCCTTAACTTTTATCCGCAATCCCGAATTTAAATTAGTTCTTCTAGATGAAGTCAATATAGCATTAAAACTAGGTTATTTGCAAGTAGAGCAAGTGCTTTCCGGGTTAGACAAAAAGCCAGAAGAAACCCACATTATTTTAACAGGCAGAGGCGCGCCGGATGCACTGATTGAACGAGCCGATTTGGTGACAGAAATGACTTTAGTTAAGCATCCATTCCGAGAACAAGGCATTAAAGCTCAACCAGGGATTGAGTATTAATGTTGTTTGTCTTCAAGACTTTTTCCCCGATATAAAGTTTCAAAGAGAGCTATGCTGGCAACGTTAAAGTAAAAGTTGACCCCTTGCCAAATTCGCTACTCACAGTAATTTCTCCCCCCAGCATCTGAGAGTATTTCTGCGCTATTGCCAAACCCAAACCCGTACCTCCGTACTTGCGGGTAGTCGAAGCATCAGCTTGCGTAAAAGGTTGAAATAACTTTTGTAGCTGTTCAGGAGTAATCCCAATCCCCGTATCAGTACACTTAATAATTAACTGTTCCGAATCCCAACTATTTTCGTCATTTTTAATTCTTTCAACGCTGAGTGTAATTGTCCCTTTATGAGTAAACTTAGCTGCATTGCTGAGCAAATTAAACAAAATTTGAGTAAACTTAATTTGATCGGAATACAATTCGCCAATATTATTAGGACACTCCACCTTCAGGCGATTAATGTTTCGCAAAAATAGCGGTTCAACAGTTCTGGCTACATCTTGAACTGCCTCCGACACGTCAAAAGTGTCTAATTCAAGTTCCGCGTGACCGGCTTCAATCTTCGACAAGTCCAGAATATCATTAATTAAGGAAAGTAAAAGCTGGCCTGAATGGTGAATTCTCTCCAAATCCGACACAAAATTTTCTTCGCCCAAATCTAAAGCCTCTTCTTGCAGGATCTCGCTGTAACCGATAATCGCATTCAGAGGAGTTCGCAGTTCGTGGCTCATGTTAGCCAAAAACTGACTTTTAGCCAAACTAGCTGCTTCTGCGGCTTCCTTTGCCTTGTAGAGTTCTGCCTCAGCTTGCAAACGGTCGGTCACGTCGTGAGCCAGCACTAATTCAGCATTTCTGCTATCAAATACCAGAGCATAAGAAGTAATTTCTACATCAATAATTGTGCCGTCTTTTTTCTGGTGCTGCCACACACCTGCAAACTCAATACCGACATCTACTTGGGAGATATTTTCTAACAATCTCGGCAGCTCTTGGGGGGGGCGAATGTCTGTAACGGTCATGTTGAGAAATTCGTCGCGAGTGTAGCCGTAGTGTTGGACAGCAGCCTGATTGACGGCTATAAATTCCAGAGTTTCTAAATCGTAAACCCACATCGGATGGGGGTTATTTTTAAACAAAAGTCTGTAACGTTCTTCCGAGGCTCGCAGTTCGGCTTCGGCTTGCTTGCGCTCGGTAATGTCGCGGACAACAGTGCAAATAATCTCGCGGCCGCCGTAGGAAATCACGCTCCCGCTCACTTCTACATCCACGCAGGAACCGTCTCGGCGGCGGTAGAGAACTTCGCCAATTCTGAATTGTTTGTCCGTCAGCAGTAACTCGATATTGTTGTCAATTAGGTCTTTAGAGTAAGCGATGATATCGTAAATAGTTAGTTGCGAAATCGCATCAAGATTGTAATCGAGCAGGTCTCTAAACGCTGTATTGGCTTCCAAAAGGCGTTTGGTTTGAGCGTCCCACAGGAAAATACAATCTGTAGCTTGCTCGACTACGGCTCTGTAGCGGGCTTTTTCCTCAAGTTGTTCGCTTTCGGCTTGGGCGATCGCACTCAACATTCCGTTGATAGTATGGGCAAGGTCGGACAACTCGTCTTCGCCCGTTACCGGTAGTCGCACCGAGAGGTCTTGGCTGCTGCTGACGCGTTTCACTGCTTTCGCCAAACCGCTCAACCGAGACAGCACTAGACGCTCTAGCAGCAGCAGAGTGCAGCCGACCAACCCAACTCCGGCTAACGCTACAGACCCGAGCAGGTACAGCAAACTAATTTGACCTTGCCGATATATTTCTCTGGGGATATCAACCCGCAATAGCAGCGCAGGTTGGTTGTAAATATCCCGGATCAGAGCGTAACCCGCGATCGACTCTTCGCTTAAAGGACGCACCAAAATCGGTTTTTTTTCCGACAGTTTCTCCCGCATTTGCTGAAAGTCAGCAGGCAAATGAGCCTCATTAACGCTATGCACGATCAGCGGCAAGCGAGTAATTTTAGAAACTTTCGCAATACCAGCAGCATCCAAATTGCGCCCGAATATCAGCGTACCTCGGATCGGGCCGGTGCTTTTAGTCGTGAGAATAGGCCGGGAAGTAATCAGTATTGGCCCTGACGGTAGTAGCAAGATACCAGCGAGGCTGCTTTTGGCGTTGGGGTGCTGCAACAGCGGGTCGCTGAGAGAAATGCGCCGTTTTAATGCTTCTGGAACAGGCGTTAGTTTCAGCTTTTCGCTGTCTAAACCCGTACCGTAAACTATTTTGCCAGAAGTATTGACAAATATGGCTATATTAACTCTTATATTAGCCAGCCCTTCTGGAATTAAATTGGAGGCAATGAATTTTGAGTTGCGGTTTTGGATGAAAGTGTAGGTGTCGTCCCAGGACGACCAGTCGGCAAAGCGCGAGTTAAAGTCATCTGCGGTTTGCCCGAACACATTGAGCACTCCCTTGACAACCTGTGTGGCTTCTTGTTCCTCTGCTTTGATCATGCTGCCCAAGAGGATGCTTGAGGAGGCGACATACAGAATGCCAGTCAATCCAGCGATGGTAATGCCAATGATCGATAGTGTTTTCCGACGCAGTTTCATCTTGCCATGTGTGTGGTGTCCGTCCGAAATTCTCAACTCAGGAGCAATTTTACTACTGTTTCCTGAACCCTGACCGAAAGCAATTTGGTCCGGGGGCTCCCGATGTATCAGTGGGGTTGCTTTCTTCAAATCTAAAATCTAAAATCTAAAATCTAAAATCTATTGACTGGTGGCGCAGCGCGTGTTTCCTACTTTTCCCATACCTGCTGTTTGTGAGATTCTTTGCAAATACCCAAGATGCGCCGATCGTTGTCGCTGATGCTGGAAATTGGGTAATATTGTTGCAGGTTTACGGAGTAGGGAGAGCGACTGCCGTCGTAACTGTCCACTACTATTAAATTTAACTGAGTTCGATCGCTTGTGCCGTAAAAACAGTAAAAAGCAGACCGAGGCAGGTAAAAAGCGCCGACTACCTTACTTTGCCGCATTTCAAATACAAAATATTCTTGTTTAATTTCCTCTGGCTTGCTCGACTGGCCGTAGAGGTAAATGCCATCTGCTAAACCTGTGCTAGCTGTATCTGGCTCAGGATTTGGCGGAGATTGCGAGCTTAAAACGCCGGATTTGATGTCCGAGTCGTGTGCCCGGCGTGCGGGGAATGCGATGCTCAAGTTACCGGGCCAGAGAGCAAGCACGATCGCGATCGCTTCTAAACTTCGTGTCAATATCAAATAAGTCAAAACCACTCCCGACCCCAAAATTTAAAATAGCTGGTTCCAAACGCCTCTTGTACCAGTTTCACAAAGATTGTAGAGAAACCGGGTATTTTGCTTAATGTTGGCTATTAACTTGAAGGAACGATCGCCCGCCCGATGCCTGAACTTAAATCTAAGCTTAGCTGTGATAAATTTTGCGTCCACCCTGATTGGGAAATCCACCCGTCCAATAATACCATTTTAGATTTTAAGTTTTATAGTCTTGGACGCATATACTACGATTTTCTGTCCGAAGACAACGTAGTGAACCAATCTCAAACCCTTGATTTAACTTCGATAGTGCGTCAGTCCTGTTTGAGATTAAAGAATGCAGTAATTGGGAATGCCCTATTGCCTAATGGTTTGAATTGCTGGCCTACATTAACATTCTTTTTTTTTAACTGGTATAGACATAAAAAAAAGTTGAGATTTACCAAAATCTCAACTTTTTTATTAGTGACTAACTAGCCAAGTATTCTCGAACTTGAGATTGGCGTCGCCGCAGGTGGGCAAGGGCTTGATGTTCTAGCTGCCGCACCCGTTCCCGACTGAGATTTAACCGTTCTCCGACTTTCGCCAGAGACATTTCTGTGCCGTCCTCCAAACCGAAGCGCAGAATTATCACATCTCGCTGCTGGGGGGTCAGTTCTGATATCAAAGTATCGAGGTCTTGCCGCAGCAACTCCGAGGTAATGTAGTTGTCTGGAGATGCAGTTTCGTCTTCTAAGAGTTCTTGCAGTTCGGTATCTTGGTTGTCTCCTACCCGCAAGTCCAAAGAAACTGGATGTCTTGCCATCAGCAGGTATTCCCGAATTTGGGAAGGGTGCAGTTCCAAAGCTGCAGCAATTTCGGCAGGAGAGGGAGATCGGCCCAACTGTTGGGTAAGTTCCCGCTGCACTTTTTTGATTTTGTTGAGTTTTTCGGTGATGTGAATTGGCAATCGAATTGTGCGGGCGTGTTGGGCGATCGCGCGGGTAATTGCTTGGCGAATCCACCAGTAGGCGTATGTGGAAAATTTGTATCCCCGCATCGGGTCAAATTTTTCGACTCCTCGTTCTAAACCGAGGGTGCCTTCTTGAATTAAATCCAAGAATTCCATATTGCGTTTCTGGTATTTTTTGGCGATCGCCACTACCAGCCGCAAATTCGCTTCAATCATCTTTTGCTTGGCCCGCCGCCCTATGTGTAAGATGCGGCTAAGTTCAGGTTCGGTCAACTCCATTTCGGCAGCCCACTCTTGATTCGTCAGATCCCGCTGCCATTCTTTAGCAAGTGCTTGTTTTGCTTCGATTAATTTCATCATTTGCTGCACCTGCTTCCCGAAAACAATTTCTTCTTCTCGGGTTAGCAGGGGTACGCGACCGATCTCGTGCAGATAGGTACGAACCGTATCCGTTGAGGAGTATGGCCGGCTGCCCATGCGATCGGCTTTCACTGTTTTGTTTTTGGGGGTTGTGGTGGACATGGGTGAGTATTGCACTCCTTGTAACAACAGATAAAAAGTTGGTGATACCCTGTCCCACTTTTACAAGTGGGATAAAGACTGCGACAAGGGGGATGTTTTCCCTCCTGTTTATCGGTGACGATCGGTAGAAGCTTTTTGTTTGGGATTACTTTTGTGCTGGATTTTCCAGTAATCGCCGTCGATTTTCGGTAGCTCGCTAGCTTTAACGGCTAGTTCCAGGCGAAGTGAAGCAAGAGTTTAGTTTTCTCAATATTATTCCCAATTTTGAGGATCGTAAAGAGTAAAAACCTCTGTCTTAAGGTCAAGATTCTACATTTTTCCTTAAGGTTTTGAATTCCCTGTTAGTTTTAACTGCCACTCAACTTCACAATACTCATGCAAACAGACTCATGCAATTCGAGGGCTTTGTTTTGCTCTCTGTTCCATCATCGCTTGAAATTTTCTCGCTGCCTAGATGGTGGGATGCGAGATAACCGAACTCGATCGCCGTATTAGATGGGAGTAACTGTTTAAAATATTTATTGACATTTTTATTTAAATATGCTAGTCAAATTCTGCTACGAGTAACGACAAGGTGTATAAAGGCTGGCTGTTGCCCTGTTTGACTTTCATTGTGCCCTAGGCTCCATCATCTCCATCATGTTTAAGCTTATGCAAATTTTGGGCAGTTAGGGATGAGGGGTGAGGGGGTGAAAGGGGAAAAGCTTCTGACGGAAAGCTGAGGCCTAATTTTTTCGACGTTCGATCGCACTTTTTCGTTTATAACTGAAGCAAAAATCAGATATTTCTGTCATTGCCAGCGATCGCCAATTGTTCGCCAAGACTAATTTACAGTAACATTTGCTTAATTTCTGTAATGAATCTAGCAGTTGTCAATCTAAAATCCTAAATCCATTTTGGCAGATTCTGCCTCGGCAAATACTTGTTCGTCGGGCATTTCTTGCCAGTCAATATCCCCGATTTCCCTGTAGAATTGCTCGTCATAGGGGCGAGTTTGCACGACTACGGGCATGGGTACGGCGTGCCCCAAAACTAATGCTTGCTGTTTGGAGTCGAGTTTTGCCAAAACTGAACGCAAACTCTGCCCTCCAGAAACGCCGGTGAAAATAGCATCGATGTCTTTATCGTCGTTTAGCAAAGCTGTGATCCGCGTTCCGACTTGCGACATGACTTCGGCATCGATGCCGGAGGGACGCTGGTCTACAATCAGCAGGGTTACAAAGTATTTTCGCATTTCTCGCGCGATCGTACCGAAAATAGTCGATCGCACGATCGCCGGATCGAGAAAGCGGTGAGCTTCCTCTATGGTAATCACCAACGGCTGCGGGCGATCGCACGGATTTTTGCTCTGCAAAAACTTCTCCGCTTTCCGCACGTAAGCTTGGTGAATGCGGCGAGTAATCACGTTTGCCGCCAACATATACGACAGCAAATCCGAGTGGGAACCAAACTCAATTACTACATTCTTCCCGCCATCCAAACACTGCAAAACTTCAGTTACATAATTTTTAGGGCAGCGTGTGCGAATATACTTCAAATCATTCAGTCGCTCTAATTTGCGCTGCAAAGCCATAATCGAAGACTTATTTCCCCGCTTTTCTTCGCAAAACATTGAAATATCTTCATTGCTCATTTCCAGCAACTTGTTGATCCAACCGCTTCCCAACTCATTTCGCAAAATAATCGCATTTTCGATACTAGCTTCCGACAAATTTAACTCGCGCTGCACCAACGCGATGTCTTCCACCTCAATTTGATCGAAACTCAAAAACAACTCTTGAGCATCGCGGACTCCCCGGCGTTTTGTCGATTCTGGATCGAGGGTATAAATCTGCATTTTATCGGGAAACAACTGCCGCAAACCTTTAACAGTGCTGAACTGTTTCCCTTCCGAAACTGCTTCCCACCCGTACTCCGAGTGCATATCAAAAATTAGATTGACAGCAGCTTGCTTGCGAATAATTCCCGACAATAGCAAGCGAGTCAGAAAAGATTTTCCCGTTCCCGACTTGCCAAAAACTCCGTTGCTGCGTTCCACAAATCGGTCTAAATCCAAGCACACAGCAACATCCATGTCAATCGGTTTGCCGATCGCAAAATTGCGGCGGTACGGGTCATCTTCCCAGCCAAAAACTGCCCGAAAATCCGTTTCTTTGGCATCAAACACCTGCGAAAAGTGGCTGGGAATAGTTTTGACAGGCAGCAACTCAATATCCGCGCCCGTTTGTGACTCAAAAGAAGCCAAATTTCCTAACGCCAGCTTATTCTCGCGAACTCCGCCGTTTTTCGTCGGGTCGAAAATTGCCTGCTGTTTTTCTCGTTCAGCAGTCAACATCAACATCGGCGACAGTTCGATCGTACCGTAGGTGCTGCTACCGGCTAGCACTGCGAGCAGAAAATCGTCGTCGGGATTGGGAGGATTCGATAAAATGCGGGCGCTAGAAGTTCCGAGAGACACGTCGGTGAGCATACAGAAAAAGTGCGATCGCACCCCCCGCACTACTAGAAATTTCCCCACCCTCATATCTTCCACCGAAACGTCGGCGTGCAGTCGCACTTCTAATCCCTTGCTCAGAGAACCTTGAATAACAGAGCCTAACGGTCGATCCATTTTAGATTTTAGATTTTAGATTTTAGATTGTTAATAATCGAGCAATTTTCGCTGGGCGAGTTTTGATTTTAGATTTTCGATTGTTAACAGTCAACTAATTACCATTCCGATTCTAGTGGCAATTCAAAATAACTCGGACTCAGATGTATATCGGTCAAATCCGTTTCGCTCAAATAAGCGTCGGTCAAAAATACCCCTTTTAAACTTGCGCCTTTGAGGTTAGTACCTTTCAGGTTAGCACCTCTGAGATTAACTCGGAATAAATGAGCATCGCTCAAGTCTGCCTCAGTTAAATCTGCTCCCTCCAAATTTACTCTCATCAAATCTGCTTTTCGGAGGTCAGCTTCCGTTAACTTAGCGCCGCTGAGGTCAGCTTTTGTCAAGTCTACACCTCTCAAGTCGGCCCCGCTCAAGTTAGCGAACAGCAAAGTAGCTCCCGTGAAATCTGTCTCCCTCAAATCGGCATCCCTTAAATTAGCGCCGCTGAGGTCAGCCCTTGTTAAGTCTACACCCCGGAGGTCAGCAGAACTCAAGTTTACTTGGTGTAAAATTGCCCCACTTAAATCGGCTCCTCTCAAATCTGTTTGCTCTAAGTTTGCACCTTTGAGGTAAGCTTTTTTTAAGCTAGCTCTGCTGAGGTCTACATTTTTGAGATTAACCGAACTTAAGTTAGAACCGCTCAAATTAGCTCCGCTTAAATCTGATCCGTTTAAGTCGGCTCCCGTTAAGTTTACCCCTTGCAGCGATACATTGGGAGCAATTAAATAAGCTCCGCCCAGAGCGGGGTCAATGCCTTCTGAAAACAATGTTTTGTTGCTGTAAACAGCTTTCTCCAAAATCGTGCCGCTCAAACTAGCTTCCCTCAAGTCCGCTGCGCTGAGGTTGGCTCCTGCTAAGTTTGCCCGATCGAGTTTTGCGCCAAATAAAATAGCTTTGTATAAGTTTGTCCGCCGCAAATCGGCTCCTTTTAAATCGGCTTCGGTCAAATCTACCATAGCCAGATTTAAGCCAGGGAGCGAAGCATTGGGAGCTAGCAAAAATGCTCCCAGTGCACCCGGATCAATATCATCCGGAAAGATAGTCCGGTTGTTGTATACCGCCTTGTCTAAAATCGCCCCGCTCAACTGAGAACCGCGCAAATCTGCCCCGCTAAGGTTGGCTCTGGTTAAGTTGGCTTCGTGGAAATTGGCTCCAACTAAATTAGCCTTGATCAAACTTGCTTGTTTGAGGTTGGCGCCCGTGAATTCGGCTCCTACGAGATTAGCTTCTCGCAGGACAGCACCAGTCAAATCAGCTCTAGTAAGGTTAGCTAAATTAAGAAATGATTCAGCTAAATCCGCCCCGCTGAGATTAGCACCGCTGAGGTCGGCTTCAATCAAGTCTGCATACCTGAGCATAGCGCCGCTGAGGTTGGTTTCTCGGAGATCCGTGCCTCGGAGGTTGGCTCCCCGGAGTTCCGCACCGCCAAGGTTGGTGCCTTTAAGTGCTTGTCCCCTGAGATCGAGTCGGTGCAGAAAGTCACCAACGTTCATTTGCATGTCAAATTCACCCTCTCTATTCCGATACTTTTTTCCTAACCTTTGAAATCAAGTTAGATATTCTGAAAGTACCTTGGCTGAGTTCTGGTCAAAACCATTGTAATCATCAATAGCCACAACTGGTGCATCTGGCGGATAGTGTTCTGGAATATCGTCAATGGCTACCCAAGGTGAGTTTTCTGCTTGATTTTGTCGAAGATACTCAAGAACTTCCTGGTGTCGTAAATATTTGTATTGGTGAATATTTTTGGGGTTGAGAAAAGGGGTGAATCCGATAACACGGATAGCGATATCTGGTGAAAATAATGGCTGGATTACCTCGAAGGGGAATATTTCACGCCAGGAAGATGAAATTACTATTCGCGCATTAGGATAGGAACGAAGCACGTTTTCAAAGTGATTAAGGCAAACCGAATTAAATTTCATTATATCTGCGTGCAAACTCGATGTTTCATGTCTTCTGTCAGGAATAAGTACACCATCAATGTCTAAAAAAATTAACATTAACTAAAAGTCCTAGTGAATATTTTAATAACTATTAATACTATTTGATAAAATAAATGTGCAGCGACGATTCTCTCTCAAGTGTTCGCTACATCGAGTTGTTTGACTGCAATCAACATTGTTATTCACTGTTTTTATTTGTAGGTGCTTTCTGACGAAAGGAAGATGCTGGTATAAACAAGTATTGTTCTGAAATTCACACTTTTTCTTGGCTTCTGCCTTCCCCCCTGCTGGGGTAGGGGGGCTGGCTTCTACCTTCTGCTTTCAGGCAAGAGGAGCAAAACTGTAGATTTTTTGAGGTTCGAGCCGATCGCAAATCCCGGTTAATTCCGACAAAAGGAATGTCTCGCGATCGAGCTGGACTTGCAGGGTTTTGAGCGGATCTCCACCGGAGGAAACCATGAATTCTAATGTTTCCAAATTCGGCTCAGTGCTGATTTCGCCCAAAATTTGACCGATCGCCTTGACGTAAGGATGGTTTACATCCGAGTACCAGTCGGGGGCTGCGAGTCCGGGTTGATCGAAGCCGAGGTGAACGATGAGGGAGCCTTCTCCGAAAAGGGCTATTCCCACCGGCCGCGCTTCTTCTTGCAGCAGCAAGTGCTGGTTAGCCGCCAAATGCCGCAGTTTTTCGAGGTGTTCGTACCGATTTTGAATGGCAGAATCTTCCTCTTTTCCTTCTTTCTGGGTTCTACCTTCTTCCTTCGTTTCGTTCCACTGAATCGCCACTGTTACTAGATAAGTTTGCAGTAGCATATGACCGAGTTTTTCGGCTTTTGTTGCCAGATAGATCGAGTTATAATCTGTGGCTTCAATTAGTAATGGGACGCGATCGGCTACTTCAATCCCGTAACCTTTCAAACCGGCTATTTTGCGCGGGTTGTTGGTAATCAACCGAATTTTTTTTACTCCCAAATCGTTGAGCATTTGTGCTCCGACGCCGTAGTTCCGCAAGTCGGCGGGAAATCCCAACCGTTCGTTGGCTTCTACAGTATCCAATCCCAAATCTTGCAGCGAGTAAGCTTTTAGTTTATTTACCAATCCAATACCCCGACCTTCTTGGCGCAAGTAAACTATGACGCCAGAACCGACATTTTCGATCATTTTCAGTGCCGCTTGCAGTTGCATCCGGCAGTCGCAGCGCAGGGAACCCAAAGCATCGCCGGTCAGGCATTCGGAATGCACCCGCACCATCACGGGTTTATCTTTAAATTCTGCCGGGTCGCCCTTGACAATAGCAACGTGTTCTGAATTGTCTTGGGTGTCGCGGTAGGCGTAAATCATAAACTCGCCAAATTGAGTGGGCAATTTGGCGACGGTTTCGCGGCGGACGAATCGATCGTGCTTGAGCCGGTAGCTAATTAAGTCGGCAATACTGATTATTTTGAGGTTGTGGGTTTTGGCGTACTCGATTAATTCGGGCAACCTAGCCATCGAACCGTCGGGGTTTTGAATTTCGCAGATGACGCCGCTGGGATACAGGCCAGCGAGTCTGGCGAGGTCAACCGAAGCTTCGGTGTGACCGGCGCGTTTGAGGACGCCACCGTCGATCGCCCGCAGGGGGAAAATGTGACCGGGACGCCGCAAGTCTTGAGGTTTGGTGTCCGGGTGAATGGCTACTTGGATCGTGCGGGCTCTGTCTTCGGCGGAGATACCGGTACTGACGCCGTTGACTGCATCGATGCTGACGGTGAAGGCAGTTTGGTTGTTGTCAGTGTTTTTGCTGACCATCAGGGGCAATTCCAGGCGATCGAGCCTTTCGCCACTCAAGGCCAGACAAATCAAACCCCGCGCGTTCACAGCCATAAAATTGATGTTGTCGGGGGTGGCGAATTGGGCGGCACAAATCACATCGCCTTCGTTTTCGCGATTTTCGTCATCGACCACTACCAGGGGGCGACCTGCTTTGAGGTCTGCCAGGGCGCTGTCAATTGAGTCAAATTGAAAGGATTGAGTTGAGGAGTTGTTATTTGGCACAGAGAATTTCAAGCTATAAACAGTAATGTTATGGAAATAGAATGTATTTGTGATTGTAACCTTTTGTTTCCGACAGGGCGATTCCCCTGTCCAGATGAGTTTGACAAGTTTTTTAAACTCACTTACTATAAATTTTACACTTTGTCAACAAAATATCTCCCCAATATTTCATGAGCTTGACTGATATCGCGAAGATTTTAGGTAAACCGTACTTCCAAGCTCCTAATTGCGTAATTTATAACATGGATTGTTTGGAAGCATTGAAGCTGCTACCGGATCAATTTGTAGATTTAACCGTTACCAGCCCGCCTTATAACATCGGCAAAGAGTACGAAAAATCCTTGGTGTTAGATGAGTATTTAAACTGGTGCGAGCTGTGGATAGCGGAGGTTTACCGGGTAACGCTCGATCGAGGAGCGTTTTGGCTGAATTTAGGCTATTTGTCAATTCGCGATCGGGCAAAAGCAATTCCGATTTCCTACCTGCTTTGGGACAAAGTGCCTTTTTATCTGATTCAAGAAGTTGTCTGGAACTACGGCGCGGGAGTGGCGGGCAGCAAGTTCTTTTCACCCCGCAATGAAAAGTTTCTCTGGTATGTAAAAAATCAAGACAAGTATACATTTAATTTGGATGAAGTGCGCGACCCAAATGTGAAATATCCAAATCAGAAAAAGAACGGCAAGATTAAAGTAAACTTAAAAGGCAAAAATCCGACGGATGTTTGGCAGTTCCCAAAAGTTACGTCGGGGAAAAACCGAGCTTCAAAAGAACGCACGCCTCACCCCGCTCAATTTCCTGTTGCCGTTGTCGATCGCATCATCAAGTCTGCATCGAATTTAAACGACATTGTTTTAGATCCGTTTATGGGTTCCGGGACTACAGCAATTGTGGCTCTGGGTTTGCAGCGTCAAGTTATTGGATTTGAAATTAGGGCTGATTACTGTGAGATTGTAGCTAGTAGAATAGATAATTTTTTGAGGGACAAGGAACTCAGAGAAGCACAGTTATCTTTATTCTAGAGTTGGTAAATTGCAGCAACTTAATTTAAATTGTCCCAGAGCGGGCGATCGGTCTCAAGCGATCGGCCCTCAAGACGATTGGATCGCACTGCCCAGAACGATCGGCGCAATGGGACAATATTGATATCCCGTCAAATTATCCTAACCATGAATAATTGGCCGAAATTCCTCCCCAATCCTACATCGTGCGCCAGAGGGTTTGCCTTAAGCATTAGCTTTTGGCTGATTGTTTCTCTACTGTGGTCCAATGCTTACTATTATTCCTACGGATTTAGCAGGAGGTACTGGTACACCATCAGGAGCTCTGACTTTCAAGCCGTAATAACATTTGCTTGGTTGTGCCAAATCTTGTTATTTTCTTTCTATCACTGGGGAGTAACGAAGGTTGCCGAGTGGATGGAAATTCGCCGACACAATCAGCAACCGCCGACTGTATCGGCTTGGCAGCACTGGAGGGAAGGCGTTATTGCATTTCTCACGCTGCCAGCAGCAATCGTGATGGGAATTCCCGCGATCGCCCTTTTTATGCTGCCGATCAGAAGCTCTTCGGGCGCGCTCGTGGCTTTAATTCTAGGAAGTGCGATCGCATCTGCTTACCTGTATCACTTCCGCTTTGCAAAGCTGCTTAAAAATCTTATTAAATTCTTATGGGTTTTCTATGCAGGGCTTCTAAAGATACTTGAACTTTTGTTAGTTCCATTATTAACTGGTACTCCATTTTTCCTGCTAACTGTTGCGACGGCCGAAATCGTGCCAAAACAGCTACTGCCGCTGACAACCTTTCTGTTAGTTATTTGGGTACTGCTGAGCGGGATAGTGGGATATGCAGCTTTGCAGTATTGGTCAGCGCATCTTGTTAATTGGGCCGCGACGTGGTGGCCCGCTGACTCTCCTGGTTACGGCCGGATTCAAGCCCGAAAAGCCTGGAAACACAACAGGACAGCAACCAGCCAATCTTTTGTTCGGCACACAACCAGTTGGCACTTAGCCGCTAACGACGCTACCAACCTAATTTACCTAAACTTCATAGCGACCGTACTCGGTGCGATCGCTTTTCTGTTTTTTGGAGAGTCTTCAGAAGGGTCAGAAACACAAGAAGAGATTTTAGGATCTGCTGTAGCGCTAGTTTGGGTGGCCCTGTGGCATTTCTGGGGGTGGCCTCGCGAAGTTGAAATTGCTAGAGGTAAGCCGGAGGCTAAGAAAAAGCGATCGCCCAATTCTAACTCACCGCCTCCGAATCCGGTAGAACAAGAACTCAACCAGCTCAAAGCCACAACTGGAATGAATCGGATGAAGCCTGTGAGACCATCGACCCAGCCAACTCCTGAAGTTGCTCAATGGTACGTGTTTCGCAGCGGTGAAGCCAAGGGGCCCTATACCAAATTGCAATTATGGGAGGTTCAGGAAATCACAGCCCGAACCAAAGTCCGGCGCGGGGAAGCCGAGTGGCAGCGCGCCGGTGAAATTCCAGAACTAGCGTCGTACCTCACTCAAAAATAAGGCGCTATCCCGACAAAACTCTTGTCGGCGGGGCTGAATCCTTCTCCACAGCTTCAAATATTCAGGTCGAACAGATTCACCCATCTCGTTAGCTAAAATTTCAGGCAAATCGAGTTCGATAAATGACTGCATTGCCCGCATTTTTCCTAAAAAAAAGCCCTCAACTTTGTGAGGGCTTTGCGATGCCAGGAACGAGACTTGAACTCGTGACACGTGGATTTTCAGTCCACTGCTCTACCAACTGAGCTATCCCGGCTTGTTTTTTCGCGCTTTACTATCTTAGCAGACACATACAGAATTTAGCAAGCACTTTTCTCAATTAATTTTCGATCGCCCGGAACCGCCCGCCTGTAAGCTAAAAGCTGCAACCTAAAATCCAAAAATCGCAATGGCACAGCAACATCGGGACAGCGGGAGTAAGAGTCTGCTTGTCTTGGGCATAATTTGGCTGCTGGGGGCAATTAGCGATCGCCTCTGGTTTGCCCTCGATCGATCTGTCCCGGCGTGGGATCAAGCAGAATACCTGACTAGCACCCTGAAATACTTGCAGGCGTTGCAGCATCCTCAGTGGCTTTCCGGGGAGTGGTGGACAAACTTCTGGCTGCTTTCGACGAAAATTCCGCCCTTGGCATACATCTTAACGGTTCCGTTTCTTCAGGTTTTCGGTACTGGAGGCGATCGGGCAACCCTCGTTCATTTATTATTTAGTGCAATTCTCCTCGCCTCAGTCTACAATCTGGGCGTCCAATTATTTAACAGGCAAGTCGGTTTGTGGGCCGCTGCAATTTGCGTTTTGTTACCGGGACTTTATCGGTTCCGCTTGCAATTTTTACTCGACTATCCCCTCACTGCTGCGATTACTTTTGCTTTCTATTGTCTGACAATGTGGAAGGCTTCTGAAGGAACGAGGAAGTTCGGCAACGGATTCTGTAACGGATGTAACGGATGTAACGGATGTCAGGAAGAAGGAAGTTCGGCAACGAATTTAACCGATGTAATTGATAGAACTCAGTTGGAGGAACGAACAAAGAAAAATTATAAATTCTCCCCCTCTCCCAATCTCCCCCTCTCCCCGTCGTCTTTCTTTTGGGCGATCGCCTTTGGACTTTCTCTCGGCTTATCAATATTAGTTAAACACACTACAGTCTTATTTCTATTTACCCCGATTGTCTGGTTGGCTGTTGGTGCGGTGCGACAAAAAGCTTGGGGAAGATTAGGTCAATTAGCAGGTAGTTTGTTGCTGTCGGTAGCGGTATTTGGGCCGTGGGCGAAAACCAATTGGCTGTTAATTTTGACCGGGGGAAAACGGGCAACGCTGGATTCTGCGATCGCCGAAGGAGATCCGGCCCTCAATACGATCGACGCTTGGATTTACTACGCTCAACACTTACCCGAACACGTTTCTTGGCCTCTGTTACTTGTTCCCTTAGTAGGATTAATACTTTATTGGCGTCGCCGGCAAGATAGTTCGTCAATCTTACACCTCAACTCCTGTCAGTGGCTGGCTGTTTTCTGGGGAGGAGCTTATTTAATTAATTCTCTAAATATCAACAAAGACGGCAGATATGTGATACCTTATTTGCCAGTTTTATCTATTTTCTTAGCCTACTGTTTAACGCTGTGGCCTTCTCGGTGGGGACGACAAATTCGCTGGGGTACAATTGGCTTGGCAATTCTGGCGATGCTGTTCCATATGTGGCCGCTGGGAGGTGCTCTGGGAAATAGCTTAGTCCAAATTATCAGTCCCGGCAATTCTAACTATCCTTACTTGGGGAAAGATTGGCCGCACCCAGAGGTAATTGCAGAAATTATTGATAAGGAACCTTATTTGCAATCTACTTTAGGCGTGTTGCCTTCGACGCCGGAAATTAACCAGCATAATTTGAATTTTTACGGTGCTTTGGCTAATTTTCAGGTTTACGGGCGGCAGGTGGGAACGAATTTAAAAGAAGTACCGCAAGATGTGCGATCGCTCTCTTGGTTCGTAACTAAAAGTGGCCCGCAAGGTTCGATCCGCGAACGGATTAAAGAAGCTCAAAATGCAGCCGTAACGGCGATTGAAAAAGGGGATAAATTTGAGTTAGATAAAACTTGGGTTTTACCAGATTATACTAATTTAAATCTTTATCGCAAGCGAGTGCAGCCTGTCGATATACAGCCGTTGAATGAAGCGCGATCGCAAGTACAATTAGATCGAGTTACTGTGGCTGCAAAAGCAGTTCCCGGAGTCGCGCTACCCGTTACTTATACTTGGTCGGGGCCTTGGCAGCAGTTGCACTCTGGTTTAGTGTTGGTAACGTGGCAAAATCAGCAGTCTGGCAATATTCCACCGGGACAGACTTTCAGGATTTTACACGATCGCGCGATCGGCCAGGCGACTTTGCATCCGGGGATGCTGGAAGCGGATAAATTTGCTGTGGGGTTTCGAGTTGTCGATCGCACGGCGATGCTTCCTCCTGCTAATATTGCACCGGGAACTTACAATCTGCAAGCTACTTATCTAAATCGTAAAACCGGTGAAACTTATCCGATTAATGTGCCGGCACTTAGTGTTAAGATCGAGGCAGAGCCTCTGGATATGCGTTTCCAGGCAGAGCCTGGGAACGAGGATAATAAAGATAAGCCTGAGTTAGATTTGGTGACTCAATTGCGGGTGATGGCGGTTAATTTACCCAAAGGGTTGCCAGGTTTAGAACCCGTGTTCGAGCAGATTGGGCGCATCAATCAGTACGATCCAGTTCAAGATTATACCGTGCAAGCGGAACAAACCTTAGAATATCGGTTGCAGCAGGAACCAAATAATTTAGAATTGGCTTATGCTTTGGCATTTTCTAGGGTATTGCAGCAGAATGTTGAAAGTGCGATCGTCGCCTTAGAAAAAGTCACTCAACTAGACTCAAAAAACCCTTACGCTTACGCCTATCTCGCTTTCGTACACCTGTACGGCTGGCATCCCAAAGCCGCTCAAACAGCCTTAAAACCTGCTCTCGCTCTCAACTCCAATCTACCGGAAATTAGAGTTTTAAACGGTGTAGCGGCTCTGATGCAAGGTAATCTCATTCAAGCATGGCAAGATTTGCAATACTTAAAAAAACTCAAAATTTAACACTCCCTTTTATTGTGGCACGGGCGCCCCGCCTCTGCTTCACTTGTGCTTCCGAATCGGTAAAAAACAGAAAACCAATGAACAAACCAAGAATTGTCTCTCTAATTCCCAGTGCCACAGAAATTGTAGCGCTTTTAGGATTAACCGACGCCATTGTGGGCCGTTCCCACGAATGCGACTATCCCCCAGAAATCCAAAATTTACCTGTTTGCACTCAGCCTAAATTCAATCCCGAAGGAACTAGCAGCGAAATTCACAACCGCGTAACAGAATTGTTGCAAAATGCCCTCAGCGTGTATAAAGTAGAAATAGATACTTTGGAAAAATTGCAGCCGACTCACATTATTACTCAAGCTCAATGTGAAGTCTGCGCTTGTTCTCTAACAGAGGTTGAACAAGCGGTAAGCACGCTGGTAAATAGCAAGCCGGAAATTATTTCTTTGCAGCCGAATCTGCTAGCAGAAATTTGGACGGATATTCAGCGAGTTGCTGATGCTTTGGGCGTAAATGGCAAAAGTGCGATCGACCTTTTGCAGTCCCGCATCGATGCTATTATCTCCCAAACACAAGCATCATCTATTCTTACAACAAAAGAGAGACTTCCCAAAGTAGCTTGTATCGAGTGGATTGAGCCTTTGATGGCTGCGGGTAACTGGATTCCCGAATTAGTGGCAATGGCGGGAGGCAATTCGCTATTTGGAATTGTCGGGGAACATTCCCCTTGGTTAAAATGGGAATCGCTAGTAGAAGCTAATCCCGATGTAATTATTTTCATGCCTTGCGGCTTTGATTTAAACCGCACTCGCAGCGAAGCAATGCAGATAACTAAATACGCAGAATGGCCTAAGTTGCAAGCAGTAAAAACTGGGAAAGTTTACATAACTGATGGCAATTCTTACTTTAATCGGCCGGGACCGAGATTGGTTGATTCGTTAGAAATTTTAGCAGAAATTCTCCATCCCGAAATCTTCGATTTTGGCTATCGGAGTAAGGGTTGGCAGCCCTTTTTGTCAGTACCCGCAGCTAGCTAAAGCTTTATTTATATTAATTCTCAATTGCCTGCCATACAAATAAGGACACAACAATGTTGTGTCCTTATTTCGCCTTCATTTAACCGAATCTGACATCAATTGATGCAAAAACCGCTAGTCTTACTTCACATCAGGGGGCATCAGCACCTTGTCAATTACGTGAATAACCCCGTTGCTAGCTTTGATATCAGCTTTCACAACATTAGCGCCGCCGACAGTAACTTTGCCTGTGCTAACTGCCACGTTCAGCGAGCTCCCTTCAACACTTTTAACATCGCCGGATTTCAGGCTAGTAGATAAAACCGAACCCGGAACAACGTGGTAAGTTAAAATCTTAGTAAGTTTGGCTTTGTTTTCCGGTTTGAGCAAATTCTCCACCGTTCCTTTTGGCAAAGCAGCAAATGCCGCGTCAGTCGGAGCAAAAACAGTGAAAGGGCCTTTGCCTTGTAAAGTTGTAACCAAACCTGCCGATCCCAAAGCCTTTGTCAGCGTCTTGAATTGAGTGTCGCCAGATGCAATAGCAACAATATCCTTACCAGCGGCAGTTGGTGCCTGTGAAGTGCCAGTTGGTGCCGGTGAAGCAGCGGTTTTCACCTTTCCTGGAACTTGTTGAGTTTGAGTTGCATTAGCAACATTGGTGTTGGAGGTGATGTGAGCCCAAGCTGGGAAACCAATCAACGCGCTAGCGCCGATTACTCCTGCGAAACCGGTCAGTTGTTTCATCCAGCTAGGTAAATTTTGATTTTTCATTTCGCTTGCATTTCCTTATGAGATAAAACAGTGAACATGAATTGTTATGTTAGCCAAATCTCGACAAAAGGCAAGGTTGCCAGAGGCTAAGATAGCAAGAAAATTCTCTTGCATCCCCGATCGAACAAAACTTCCTTACTATAACGCAAGCTGAGAAATCGGGCATCAACCGCTAAATCTGTAACTCAAAACCTCAATCACCGAACCAGTTTGGGGTAAGTCAGCAGATTTGATCGAAATCGTGTCATTATTCAATCGGCGCACCGGCGTACCATCCATCAGCGCCAAGAATTCATCTAGCGGCACCAAATCGCACGCAGCAGCATCGGCGGCTTGCGTTTTGAAATGTGTCGGAATCACCATCTTCGGTTTGAGAAGTTGCAAAGTTTGCTTCGCTTCCGCCGGAGTGTAAGCTTTCGGCCCGCCGCCCACGGGAATCAGCACTACATCGGGCCGCCCGATCAAGATTTGTTCTTCAATGCCGATCGGGCCAGCAACTCCGCCCAAGTGTAAAATCTTAACGCCCGCTTGCTGCCACAGCCAAGCCACGTTGACCCCAAATCGCCTTCCTCCCTCACGGTCTTTTTCCGTCCGAATCCCTTGAATCCGCAGCCCGTTAGACCTGTAAGCCCCTGGCTCGTACAAAAGGCCGGGATTGCCCGCAAATCCGTCGATCGCCCCTTCATCGAGCAATCGGCTGCTAATCAGAATCAAATCTGTTTGCACTTTAGGAGAGCGATAGCCTGCGGTACAGCCTAGGGGGCGAAAAGGATTCACCAGCACCCTCGCACCGCCTCCGGCGAACAAGAAGCAAGTGTGGCCCAACCACTGAACCGACAAAGAATCAGCAGTTTGAGCTTGATAGCTTTCCCATCCAGATGGTAAACCAGTTGCTAAAGCTGCTAGCAAACCCGTCTGTGCGTAACGTATTAATTGTCGCCGTTTCATCTTGTGGTTGGGGTTGTCGGGTGTTGGTCGTTTGTTGTTATACCACAAAACACAGTCAGTCGATTTTAGATTTTAGATTTTAGATTTTAGGTTTACTTGCAGCATTGAATCTAGAATCTCGAACAGGAATCTAAAATTTGGGGTTCACCACGACAGGAATGGGGGGCTTGTATCCTTTTTGGGGCGGTTCAGGTGCGAAAATGTGTACCCTACTCTCACCGTAAGGTGCTATAAGAGCGAACCCTACAAATTCATAGAAATTCAACTAAAGTCTTTCCAAGAAATTTCGCAATAATTGCTTTCCGGCAGTCGTCAAAATACTTTCCGGGTGAAATTGTACACCTTCAATGTGCGGATATTCCCGGTGTCGCACACCCATAATAGTTCCGTCTTCAACCCAAGCGGTAATTTCCAAAACTTCTGGACAACTCTGCTTTTCAATTACCAAACTGTGATAGCGAGTTGCAATCATCGGCGATTCCACCCCCTGAAAAACTCCGACTCCTGTGTGTTCTACCTGAGAAGTTTTGCCGTGCATCAACAGGGGTGCAGGAACAATTTTTCCGCCGAATACTTGACCGATACTTTGATGGCCGAGGCACACTCCTAAAATTGGCAGAGTCGGCCCCAACTCTTTGATTAATTCCAGAGAAATTCCCGCATCTTCCGGCCGCCCCGGGCCTGGAGAAATCACCACTGCCGCAGGCTGCAATTGGCGAATTTCTGCTAAAGAAATTTGGTCGTTGCGGTAGACTTGCACTTCGCTGGCTACAGGCAACTCAGCACCGAGTTCTCCTAGATACTGTACCAAATTGTATGTAAAACTGTCGTAGTTATCGATGACTATAATCACGGGTTAAGTTAGATTTTAGGTTTTAGAGTTTAGATTTTAGGTTAACTCGCTGCCTGAAAGCAAGGGTTTCAAGATTTTAGATAGATGCCGAAGATAAAAATAGCTGCAATATAGACGAATAAAACTAAAAATCTTAAATTGGTCATCTAAAACCTAAAATTTGCGATCGCCCAATAAGCTACTAACGGGCGATCGCAATTTGAACGACTGCCCACAAAGGAGGCAGCAGAAGTGCAGTACCGACGATGAGCGCAGCCATTGCCGATACCAGAACCGCTCCGGCACCGCAGTCTTTGGCAATTTTGGCTAGTTCGTGGTAGGATTGCCCGACTGTCAAGTCTACCACCGATTCGATCGCCGTATTCAACAGTTCCATGGCTAAAACTATGCCAATGGTGACACCGATCACAGATATTTCTACAGGTTTCAGTTGCAAAAATAGCCCTAGTCCGATCGCCAAAGTGCCAATAACTGTGTGAATCCGAAAATTGCGCTGAGTTTCAAAAGCATAACTCAGACCCCCCCAAGCGTATCTAAAACTCGTAGCTAAGCTAGATGCGATTTTCCAGGACAGCTCTCGGTTGTATTTCAAGGCTTTTTTAGGCTCGTGGACTGTCTGGCTAGAAGAGTCTTGAGGCATGGGCAGAAACTGTGCGACTTGTGATGAAATTGAGGGTCTATCTAGTGTCATAAAGAACCAACTTTAATTTACAGAGATGAATGAAAGCTAAACTTTTCAAATTAACTTCATCAAGTCTAAGTAACTTTTCTAAGTTTTTACTAAAGTTCTGGTTTAATTTCAGAAAGTTATGTTGGGCTTGACATGATTTGTTAAATAACCATCAACTTCAGTTATGCTGTTTGGATCGTAAGACCGATCGCCCGCAGCAATGTTTCTTGTTGATCGAGCATTTGAGTCAGACTTTCTTCATCCGGGTGATCCCAGCCCAAAAGATGCAGAAAACCGTGGGCGGCGAGCCAAGCTAGTTCGGTCTTCAGGGGATGTCCTTGCTGCTGGGCTTGTCGGTTAGCTGTATCGATCGAGATGACGATATCACCCAAGTATAGGGGTTCCGATGACTGCATTTCCTCTAGCTGAGGACAGTCTACCTCTAAAGATGCGAAAGCTAGTACATCGGTTGGTCGATCGAGCTGGCGGTACTGGAGGTTGAGGGCTTGCATCTCCGTATCGGCGGTTAAACGCAGACTGACTTCGTAGCCCGGAGCGACTGGCACATAATCTTCCTGGTTTTCCAGCCAAACGCTAAACCAATTTTCCCAGGTTTCGGCCCAAATCTCCCCGCTGGCTGCACTCTCAGGGAGGTTGGAAGCGTCGGCTGACTGCTGGGCGAGCCCGTAACAGTCTTCGACGTTCACCTCAATTAACATTTTTTTGCTCTCCTGTCAAGGGATATATTCAATTTTTTGTACAAAAATTCCAATTGCGCGATCGAACGGCAGGGATTTTGCTGTTGCTGGCAAGATACAGTAATCTGTTAGAGATTGCAACACACAGGCAAAACAATCAGCTTAATTGCCTATTTATGAAAGATGAAATTAGAGATCGAAATTAGAGGCTGATTGTTGGAATCCTCGATTAAGAATTGAAATAGCGATCGAGAAAAGCCAAACCGACGAGTACGCCTAAAAGTCCGATCGCAGTCAAGGCAAAATGAAACAGAGAAGTCGCCCGCTTGCGAACCATATTCCGCATCGCCAGCTTGACATAACTCGGTGGAGGTGCAGTGTTTGTCGGCGCTGTCTGGGTTTCGGCGGACTCTTCGGAGGCGGGAATTGCTGAGGGAGGTTGACTCATAGTCGTTAGTTTAGAAGGTTAACACAGAGGCTGCCGAGAACAGACTCGCCCCGATGGTAACAAATATGTAACGTTTTGTGTAGGTGTTTTTAGTTTTTTGAGCCTCGCCACCCTATATTTTTGTAGGGGCCGGTTCGCCGACATCAAAAACCACCAAAAATTATCATAAACCCGCCCCATACCAGGGAAGAATCTACTTTCCTTATCCCTTTAACCCTCTTTCCCGCAACAAAGCATCCGCCCAAGCAGCATCTGATTCTGAAAGCGCAGGTACGGGTGGGGCGGTGTAATCTATTCTAAAGTCATAGGCGGCGCGATCGTAAACCCCATTTAATAACGCTTGTAAATCTACAATTGGTTCCGCATCACCCGCGCGCAAAGGCAATGGAAACGGAGGAATCATATCGGGTAAATTGAAAAGGTACAAATCTGCCAAAGGCCTTTGATTTGCCCGACTCACCAAAATTCGATAACTTGCCTCAATATCGTTACCAAAAACTGGCAGAGGTTGGTAACTTCGCAGCAAGTCAATCTCAACCAGATGAGTGCGACTGTTAAACACATTCTCTCGCTTTGTTTCGTACATTTCGCGCCCTTTTCCAGGGCGCTTGTTTGTTGGTGAAAGCACTTCAATTACCGTCACTACTTTTTTAGTTTCTATTTCGACTACCTGCAAATAAGTTTCTTTTAATTCCAAGGGTAAAGGTATTGTTACCTTCAAATATTTGGCGGGTGGAGCGGCGACAGCAACATTAGAATCACTCTCGGTTATTGGAGTCTGTGTGCGCTGTATTGTGACATCGGGAATGCCAATTAGTAAAGCATCTTCGCCACTGATTTGATAAATCCTTTGTTCGATATCTACTAAATATTTAGGCAGCAATTGCGGAGTTAACCAATCTGCGATCGCCACTATTAACCTATTGTGAACCGAACGCCACAATTCAGGATTTTCTAAATAAGGATTCATCCCTGGAAACGGATTAGCCATTAATTTAACTCCTGTTAATTTACCTAATTATATGATTTTAGCCGCTAGATTAGAAAAACGCAGACAATATCAAACTATCATCTGCGTTAATCCGCGTGCATCTGCGGTTAAAATTCCCTAAAAATCGCCGTAACTACTAATAGCGCCCTGCAACCTCCCAATCACTTCATCAACCGAAATCGCCCCCAACTCCCCAGAAGCCCGAGTCCGAATATTCAAACTATTCGCCTCAACCTCCTTCGCACCCACAACACCCATCACCGGAATTTTATCCTTCTCAGCATTGCGAATCAACTTGCCCAAACGCTCGCTATCCTCATCAGCTTCAGCGCGAATATTGAGCGCCTTCATCTTCGCTGCCACTTCCTTCGCAAACGGCAAAAACTCCGCGCTGACAGGCAATAACCTTACCTGAATCGGCGCCAACCACAGCGGAAAATCCCCCGCATACTGCTCGATCAAAATCCCGATCAAGCGTTCCAAGGAACCGAAAGGAGCGCGGTGAATCATCACCGGACGCTTGCGAGTGCCGTCTTCAGCAACGTATTCCAAATCAAAACGTTCTGGCAAATTATAATCTACCTGAACTGTTCCTAATTGCCATTCTCTATCCAAAACATCTTGGAAAATGAAATCGAGTTTTGGCCCGTAAAAAGCGGCCTCCCCAATTCCCTCAAAATAATTCATTCCCAAAGTTTCCACCGCGCGGCGGATTGCACCTTGAGCCTTTTCCCAAGCTTCATCGGAACCGATGTATTTCTCTAAATTGTTCGGATCGCGGAAACTCAAACGCGCCTTAAAGTTTTTCAGTTGCAGACTCTTGAATACTGACAGAATCAAATCCACCACATTTAAAAATTCTGCATCCAATTGTTCCGGCGTGACAAATAAGTGGGAATCATCCACCGTAAAGCCGCGCACCCGCGTTAAACCGCCCAATTCTCCCGATTGTTCGTAGCGGTAAACCGTTCCGAATTCCGCTAAGCGCAGCGGCAGTTCGCGATAGGAACGCAATTCGCTTTTGTAAATTTGAATGTGAAAAGGGCAGTTCATAGGTTTCATCACAAAACCCTGTTCGTTTGCTGCCGCTTCCTCATCTTCTGCCATCAGCGGAAACATATCTTCTTTGTATTTCTGCCAGTGGCCGGAAATTTTGAACAAATCGACTCTGGCAATGTGGGGAGTCACAACTTGCAAATAGCCGCGCTTGATTTGTTCTTGTTTCAAGTAATCTTCTAAAATACTTCTCAAAACAGTGCCTTTCGGCGTCCACAAAGGCAAACCCGGCCCCACCGGATCGGCAAAGATAAACAAGCCTAATTCTTTGCCTAATTTGCGGTGATCGCGCCTTAATGCTTCTTCTTTGCGGTGTTTGTATGCAGCTAATTGTTCGGGAGTTTCCCAAGCTGTGCCGTAAATGCGCTGTAACTGAGCTTTGGTTTCGTCGCCGCGCCAGTACGCGCCTGCTAGGCTTTCTAGCTCGATCGCCTTTGGATTCAACTCACTGGTATTATCTAAGTGAGGGCCAGCGCACAAATCCCACCATTCCTCGCCCAAATGGTAAAGAGTAATTGGTTCGATCAAACCTTCTAAAATTTCTAATTTGTAAGGTTCGTTAATCTCCTTAATTCTGCGTTCCGCTTCCTCGCGGCTGACTTCTTCCCGAATTACAGGCAATTTACGGTTGATGATTTTGATCATCTCTTTTTTAATGGCTTTTAAATCCTGTTCCGTAAAAGGTTCGGGAGTGTCAAAGTCATAATAGAAACCGTTTTCAATCCAAGGGCCGATCGTTACTTGCGCCTTGGGAAATAACTTCTGCACCGCCATCGCCATAACGTGGGAGGTGGTGTGGCGAATTTTTTTTAGTGCCTCCGACTCACTCGTGCGGGGCAACTCAATCTTAACGGACTCTTCTGGAGGGGACATGGATTGTGAGCTAGACATCGGCTGAATTAGCAATTAATTTAGTTGCAGTTGCTTCTATCTTACTCAGATTGGGACAGCAAGCGCCGACTTCCGGCTGGGGGACACTCCGGGAAATTACAGCAACGGCCCGTCAGGGTGGCGACGTTTAGTGCGTCCCGCACTCCGACTCTCAGAAACCGGGTTTTTTACTATTTGGGTGCGCTTTAACCCGTCTTGCCTGAAAAAACCCGTTTTCTAACCACCCGTGAGTTCGCAAACTAATTCGGCAGGATTTGGGGATTTCGACTCAAAAATCGCTGCTGACACAATTAAATTTATTCACACCCACCTGCTAATTGTTGTTAAATCATTGAATTTTTGTTAAAAATATGTTACAGATTGTAAAGACCGTCTAAGATTATAATAAATAAATAACCCAATTTTGATCCATGCTTAATTCCAACTTGCCCGAATCAGAATTGCTCAAAGCGTTACTGGAACCGCTGTTAGAGGATTTCAATTACTGGTTCGAGCGATCGGCAAACCTCTTAGAAACTGAGGAAATTCCTTTTCTGAGCGGGGAAGATCAATCTGACTTGGTGGCGCGAGTCAAACAGGCTCAGCAAGAAGTAGGCGCAGCTCAAGCTCTATTTCAAGCAACCGGAGGTCAAGTTGGGATTGAAACCGCAGCACTAATGCCGTGGCACAGACTGCTCGCCGAATGCTGGCAAGTATCGGCGCGTTTTCGCTCATTGCAGTCAGCTCCCCCTGGAAAATAAAAAGGCCTGTTCAAGTTCAACCCGCAGTCAAATCCCAAACCTTGGGAAATGTGGCCACCCACTTGACAACCTCAAACCGATTTCCAGTTAATAAGTTATTACTTGCTGAAACACATTTGTAAATTGCTGTGTGGCTGTTTAGCCCGGAGGAGAAAATAATGTTGCACCTGCTTTATATTTTAGCTTTTACCGTTCTAGCCTTTCTGGCAGTCGGTAACTTAATCCGCAGTCTAGTCACCGTAGGTATGGAGTCCCAGCGCCCTCAACAATTTAGGGCAAATAATCACTACGCATCCTATCCTCGCTCTCAATCTGTACCGCATCCAGAACTTTTAGACGAACACGGAAACGTTGTCAATGAGCCGCTGTTAGTGATGCGTTCGCTGACTGTGCAAGACGCCCGCGAACAATTAGATGCTCTCTACAAATCATCTCCGGGCGGCAACGACGAAGGGGGCGAACTAGCCTGATACAACCACAGCCACAGCATTTATACTCAGGCGCTATGCCTCAAAAAATATAGGACTTACACCCTAGGTGTCCGAAACTCTTTTTCTTCATAGATTTTTGCTGAAAATCGTTTCCGCTGGCATCGGAATAATCATTTTCCGAGTTCAGTGCGAGCTTACGATATCGCGAGGATGCTCGCACTCTCGGTATCATTCCGCATCTAACGAGATTGGATATAAGTCCTCAAAATAATTGGCCGTTAGTTTTTAACTAATGGCCAATTATTTGTGATTTTTGAAAGTTTAATTGCCGATTAGCCAGATCGATCGCCCAAAACCGGTTCGCCCAAAACCGATACAGATGGCACTGATATCAAATAGCTCAAGAATAGTATAATGCAAGAGATCCGCAAGCGGTGCCTAACAAGTCTGAATGGTGAGAGTGCTAACGCCCGAATCGAAGCCTGAATAGATGAGTTGGCGTCAAAACCTAGAGGTAAAAACAGGTGACTTTGGGATGAACTCAACGTCTTGGAGGCATACCTCTGCTTAGATTCGTCAAAATGATATGGCTAGCATGATATGACTTAAACAGTCGTGTTATGAAGCATAAATGTATCAGATACTGAAAAGGGATCGCTCTAAACCTCCTATCGATCCTGTTTTGTCATCGGCAAAAATGCACGTTTAAGGCTAGATGATCGTCCCTATTTCGCTACTGGCAGAACTTCTGCAAGCTTTGCCCCAACTGCGGGCACAAATTTATTTCAAATCTTCCATGACAGCTTTGTCTCACGCGATGGAAGACTTAGTTTTGGCGGGTTCCGACGACGAACCGCTAGTCATTGCCAGCTTTCAGCGAGAGCGCTTCTACCGCCAGGAAGCTCACCGCTACCGGCGAATTGCCTCACGCTCGTCTCAGGTATACGTGCTGGCAGCACCGGAAACTGACTTTAAAAATGCTTCGGAGTGTCACGAAACTGTGGCGTTTGCACCGGAGGACGGATTGAGTAAAGAGTGGCACTTAGTGGTGCTGGGGCAAAACTACTCAACTTGCCTGATTTGTCAAGAAAAAATTGTGCCGATCGACAATCAGGACGATCGCGGGCCGCAGTTGATGGATCAAGCTCGCAGATTTGAAGGAATTTGGACGTTCGATCGCGAGGTAAGCTCCAAAGCTGCCGCTTTGTTGCTCGATAGAATTGTCAATTATCGCCCGGAATTGGCCGAAAAGATCGATCGAGCGCGAACTGCTTACAAGCTCAAAACACCGAAAAAAACGCGGAAATCCGCCACTTCCAAAGCCGCCAAACCCGACATAAGTACGAGAAAAAACTCAAAAATTCCCAATCCCAAATTGAGCGATGCTTTTACCGAACGCTTAGTCACCTACTTGCAAGCAGGCCAGCACAAATTGCTCAAAGCATACAGCGCCATCGCCGCTCAGGAACGCAAAGAACGCCTGGTAAACTTAATTACCACGGCAATGCGGCAGTCTCTCAACCCGCAAGAAATCGTCGAAGTCGCAGTGCAAGAACTGGGCACTGCCCTGTCGGCAAGTCGGTGTTTGATTTATCGGTGCAAGGCCACAGATGTGACGGTCAAAATCGATCGCGAGTTTTTGCGTCCGGGCGCTAGTTCTCTACTAAATCAGACTTGGCTGTTGCAGGAAAATCAAATATGGAGCGACGCGGTGGCGCGGCAAGAGCGAGTTTACATCCAAGACACATCACAACACCCGCTGATTGTCAATACACAATTCCTGGAAAAAACTGTAAAAAATTGGCAAATTGTCTCTTGGTTAATGGTGCCAGTGCTTTATCAGGGGCGGGTTTTGGGAATGGTGGAAATGCACCAGTGCCGATCGGTTTTGCCTTGGGAAGAAGACGAAATTGCATTAGTAGAGGCGATCGCCACCCAACTCGGAGCCGCCTTAATTCAAGCAGAAACCTACGCTCATTTAGAAGAACTCAACCAACAATTAGAAGCATTAGACCGCACTCGCAGCAATCTAATTGCCATCACCGGACACGAACTCCGCACTCCGCTTTCTACGATTCAAGTTTGTTTGGAAAGTTTGAACTCCGAACCAGATATGCCCGCAGAATTGCGGCAAATCATGTTAGAAACTGCCCTCGGTGATGCCGATAGAATGCGGAAACTCGTGCAGGATTTCTTAACTCTTTCTCACTTAGAAAGCGGGCGAGTTCAATGGAATGTAGAATCGCTGACGCTGCAAGAATGCGTTGATTTGGCCCTCAGCAGCGTGCGATCGCGCACGGTCGATCAAGAGTTACCAGAAATTATCGCCGAGGTGTCCGCAGATTTGCCTTTAGTACAAGCTGACGGAGAGTGGTTGGTGGAGGTTCTCTCCAAACTGTTAGACAACGCTTGCAAATTCACCACACCTCAAGGAAGCGTGACAGTGCGAGCCAAATGCAACGGTTCTCGGATGGTGGAAGTGCTCGTAGCTGATACTGGGAGGGGAATAGAGGCTAATAGTTTAAAAGTAGTGTTCGATCGATTTTATCAAGAAGAAGGAGCTTTGCGCCGCAGCGCCGGCGGTACCGGTTTGGGATTGGCAATTTGCAAGCAGATTGTTGCTGGCTGGGGCGGTAAAATTTGGGTAGATTCCGCAGGGAAAGACCGAGGAAGTGAATTTCACTTTACTATTCCCACTGTTGAGAATCAATTGACAAGTGTTAACTCATGACTAATCACTAATGATTAATTACTAATGACTGCAAACTACCCCTCAGTCTATCCTACATTGGAATACCGATCGCAAACTCTATTCGACCTTCTAGCGATGACAAACATTTCCAAGTTACCCAATGTTTTTGAGTTACTATCTGATAGCCAATAGACAGTCCCAATCTCGTACCTTGGCCTTCTGCTTTAGTTATAAAAAATGCCGTCAACAATTTTGCTGTGGCTGATATCAAATCTGTTAGCAGCGGAATTATTTCTATCTCTCTTCTCGACTTTTGCGTGAATCTGCGTCAATCCGTTGTCATCTGCAGTTAATACATTCTCTTTTTCTGAACCGCAGATGAGGGCAGATCAACACAGATTAAGGCAGATGAATTCTATCTATTTCGGTTGCCCCATCCGTGATTGTTGCCCGTTGACTGGATTATACAGTTCCGATGCTACCGGAATTGATATGATTCCGGCATTTCCAGTCCGCTGTCAGCAATGCGAATCAAAATCCTGTGTATTATTTCCGGTTTTTTCAGGTAATGAAAATACTTGCTTAAAGTCCTGGCACAAAGTTAAAAAAACGGGTTTGTGAGTGTCAGATCGCGCAAGTATCGATCGAGTTAATCGATCGACCGAGACACGATAGCACAGAAAAGTTTTCACAAAACCAGCCTCGGCTGCTACACCCTTTCTCACCCTCAATCCTCACCCTGTGAGATCAGCCTTAAAGGTGATGTGACCGCGCGGTGTTCAGCTTTAGAATCAAAAGTATCAAAGCAGATTCAGGATGCGCTTGCCGTATTAAAGCCGGTTTGGCGACAGAATACCTAGGGAGGCTGCCGAAATTAATATCAGTTTAAAAAAAGAATCCAACTGTAGATAAGCTACAAACCCCGATAGTAATCAGTCATGCCGAATCTCAAATCTAAAATGGTGTAAGTCTCCTGTCCACAAGTCGTGAGATGGTAAAAGTCGCTCGAATCTGTTGAGGCACTGCCGACACCAGTGTTGATTCGTGAAAATTTGAGAATGCAAATGTTTCGCCCGGAAAAAGTTTTTTTCCAGAAGAATACTCAAACCTAGAGGTTAGGAAAATCGATTATGTCACCTACAACCCAGATGAAATCTACTCAACCTATGGCCAAAAAGCCACAACTACAATTAGGTTCTGAAGGTAAAGCGGTATTGGAACTAGAACAACTGCTAACCAAGTTGCAAGTTTATCGGCATCCTGCTAAAGGAATTTTTAACAAAGCAGTTGAATTTTCTGTGAAACTGTTTCAGTTTCGGGTTTTCTTGTCGCCGGATGGTATTGTCGGGCCGTTGACTTGGCAGGCGCTTTATACTGGTGCTCCAGTTAATATGCCGGTACTCCGATTGGGCAGTTCTGGGGAAGCAGTCGCTACTGTTCAGGAAGTTCTCAAAATTTCCAAGCATTATGGCGGTAAAATTGACGGCGACTTTGCTACTTTGACGGACAAAGCTGTTCGGGCATTTCAAAAAAGCTTTGGGATTGAGGCCGACGGGATTGTCAATCAAGAAACTTGGACTGCTTTGAGCCAAATTCCGCGTGGCTATGACCCTAATTGGTTCTTGACTTAGAGTTGGCGCGGTAAATTGTTCGATCGTGTGTGGGGGGAAATAGGGGGAATGTGCGATTATTCGGGTGCCTCACAAGCACCAGAATAATTGCTGTTTTTTTTTTGATTATTTTTTCGGGATTCGTGCTGCCTAATTCTGTTTTCTAGCTTTGGTGAAAATTACCAATTATCAATTATTAATTACTAATTATCAATTATCAGAAAAGATCGATCGCCAAAAAACTGTTAATTTTCCTTACAATTTCGAGAACAGCGTGCAGTCTCGATGATACGATGCCGTAAAAATCCTTTGGATATATCTATGGCCGAACAACTTACTGGACAACCCCCAATCTTCGGCGGCAGCACAGGCGGCTTGCTGACCAAGGCGCTAGTTGAAGAGAAGTACGCTATCACTTGGACTAGCCCCAAGGAGCAGGTGTTTGAAATGCCTACGGGTGGCGCTGCGATTATGCGTCAAGGCGAAAACTTGCTGCATCTGCCCCGGAAGGAGCAGTGCATCGCTTTGGGCGGCCAGCAACTGCGGGCTAAATTCAAAATCACGAACTACAAAATTTACCGCGTGTTTCCAGACGGTACTACTGAGTACCTGCATCCCAAGGATGGCGTGTTCCCTGAGAAGGTGAACGAAGGTCGTCCCTACAACGGTAAGATTGACCGCAATATTGGCAGCAATCCAAATCCGGCTAAGCTGAAGTTCAGCGGTAAGAAGACTTTCGATCCTTAGACCATGACTGCATGGCTGAGCAAAACATAGGTAATATTCCCTGTAAGGCTCAGCTTGTAAACTTGTTTTTGCAGTAGTATTCTGACGCAGCAGGCTAAGCCCGCAGCGCCAAAATACTACTGCAAACTTCTAATCTTATTAAAAGTTAATCGTTAAATTAAAAATGAATGTCGTAATCAGGCGAGCGCAGCCTTCTGATATCGATGTTTGCGCTGGCATTACTTATGAAGCTTTTAAAGATATTTCCGATCGCCATCAATTCCCTACAGATTTTCCGACGCTGGAGTTTTCAACTGAAATTATTGGTCTTCTGCTCGAAAGTCCGTTGTTTTTTGACATAGTAGCCGAGAGCGAGGGTGCGGTTGTCGGCTGCGGGTTTATGGACGAACGCAGCCCGATTCGCGGTATTGGGCCCGTCAGTGTCGATCGCACTTTTCAAGGCCGCGGCACGGGACGCGAAATCATGAAAGCTTTGCTGGAACGCGGACAGGACGCTGTGGGTATCCGTTTGGTTCAGGAATCTTTTAATATGGCGTCGCTGTCGCTGTACGCTTCTTTGGGTTTTGAGGTGAAGGAACCTTTCGTGTTAATGGAAGGGAAGTTTCGCAGCCAGCCTCCGTATGGGTTTGAAGTGCGGCCAATGGCTAGTGAGGATGTTGGTAAATGCACGGCTTTGTGCAAGAAATTATACAGGTGCGATCGAACTAGCGATATTGAGTACGCCCTGAATTTCTTTTCTCCTTGGGTTGCATGCAAACAAGGTCGGATTGTGGCTTATACTTGTGCGGTGTCGGCTTTGAGCCACAGCGTCGCAGAAACTGAGGCGGATATGCAGGCTTTACTGTTGGGGGCGGCGGCATCGAACTCCGAAGCACAGGTTTCTTTCCACTTGCCGGTGCGTTACGCAAGTTTGTTTCGCTGGTGTTTGCAAGAGGGGCTGCGCGCGCTCAAACCGATGGCGGTGATGGCAGTTGGCGAGTACCAGCAGCCTCATGGCTGTTGCTTTCCGTCTTTTGTTTATTGAACCCAAGACGGTTAGGACGCTTTTAATCGCTGAAATCCTAGGATTGCATTTTCCTTCTTCCTTCTATCCTTTACATCCGTTACATCCGTTACAGAATCCGTTGCCGAACTTCCTTCTTCCTTCTGATATATATGATATTTCCCGATTTCTCACAATTTTCGGAACTGGCCAAACAAGGCAATTTTGTACCCGTGTACCAAGAATGGGTTGCTGATTTGGATACGCCGGTGTCTGCGTGGTATCGGGTTTGTGCGGGCCAACCTTACAGTTTTCTGCTGGAGTCGGTGGAAGGTGGGGAGAAGGTTGGGCGTTATAGTTTGTTAGGGTGCGATCCGCTGTGGATTTTGGAGGCAAAGGGATCTCGTACAACTCAAATTTACCGCGACGGTTCCGAAAAAGTATTTACGGGCGATCCGTTTGCGGCTTTGACTGAGTGTTTGGAACCCTACAAACCGGTGAAATTGCCGCAGTTACCGCCGGGAATAGGCGGATTATTCGGGTTTTGGGGTTACGAGTTAATTAAGTGGATAGAACCGCGAGTTCCCGTGCATCCAGCAAGCGAGAATGATTTGCTGGATGGATTGTGGATGCAGGTGGATAATTTACTGATTTTCGACCAGGTGAAGCGGAAAATTTGGGCCGTCGCCTATGCGGATTTGCGGGAGGTTGGCGTTGATTTGGCCGATGCTTATCAGCAAGCGTGCGATCGCGTTGGCAAGTTAGTTGAGAAGCTGCAATCGCCACTTTCCCGGCAATCTACTCTCATAGAATGGACACCTCCCAATGACGGGCAAGATGCCCGTTCGACAACCGGAAATACCGAATTGGCTTACACTAGCAATACTACCCGTGAAAAGTATTGTGCCAATGTTTTAAAGGCGAAGGATTATATCAAAGCCGGAGATATTTTTCAAGTTGTTATTTCGCAGCGACTAGAGGCTGAATACAATGGCGATTCTTTTGCTCTTTACCGATCTTTGCGTCTGATTAATCCTTCTCCGTACATGGCTTATTTTCATTTCGGAGATTGGCAGATTATCGGTTCGAGTCCCGAGATTATGGTGAAAGCGGAAAACACTGCTGATGGCAAAAAGATAGCAACTTTGCGACCAATCGCCGGCACTCGCCGCCGGGGTAAAACTCCTCAAGAAGATGATGCTTTGGCTGCTGAATTGCTGCAAGATCCGAAAGAAATTGCGGAACACGTCATGTTAGTTGATTTGGGCAGGAACGATTTAGGCAGAGTTTGCCGAAACGGTACTGTAAAAGTTGACGAATTAATGGAAATTGAGCGTTATTCTCACGTGATGCACATTGTGAGCAATGTGGTGGGAGAATTGGCTGAGGATAAGACTGCTTGGGATTTGTTGAAAGCTGGTTTTCCTGCGGGTACGGTTAGCGGTGCTCCGAAGATTCGGGCGATGGAGATTGTGCACGAGTTGGAAGGTTGTCGCCGGGGGCCGTATTCTGGGGTTTACGGGTATTATGATTTTGAGGGGCAGTTGAATAGTGCGATCGCCATTCGGACTATGGTTGTTCGTTCTTTAGGTGGTGACAAACATTCGGTTTCTGTGCAAGCAGGCGCTGGTTTGGTGGCCGATTCTAACCCGGATATGGAGTACGAAGAAACGCTGAATAAAGCCAGGGGAATGTTGGAAGCAATTCGCTGTTTGAAATAGCAAGTTAAAAACTTCTTTTATAAGGAGGAGGCGGTTGAAACCGCTGCTACACAACCTACTGTTGAACGAGGGAAATGTGAATTTTTATATAGTTGACGTGTTTGCCGAGTCAAAATATGCTGGCAACCAGCTAGCTGTATTTTGCGGTGCGGGAGTTGCTGAACTATCTCAGGTCCAAATGCTGCTGATAGCGAGGGAAATCAATTATTCAGAAACTACGTTTATTCGATCGCCCGATCCGCGAGATGGCGGCTATGACGTGCGGATATTCACGCCCAAGAAGGAATTGCCCTTTGCCGGTCATCCGACTTTGGGCACTGCGTTTGTGTTGCAGCAAGAGATTATTCGCGAAAAGGTCGATCGAGTAATTCTCAATCTAGCCGTCGGTCAAATTCCAGTTACTTTTAATTATCACAATGAATCGGCAGATATTTTGTGGATGCGACAAAACCCGCCTAGTTTTGGTCAAGTTTTATTAGCCGAACGTCTGGCAAATGTCCTGAATTTAGAACCCGATGAAATTGATCCAAATTTCCCAATTCAAGAAGTTTCGACCGGAGTACCGTTTATAATTGTCCCGTTAAAAACTCTCGCCTCGCTCAAAAAAGCTCAAGTCAACTTAGATAAATATTTTGAGCTAGTTGATACAACGGAAGCGAAAGAAATTTTGATATTTTGCCCAGAAACCTACAGCGACCTTAATGATTTAAGCGTGCGAGTTTTTGCCCATTCATTAGGAATTCCAGAAGATCCGGCGACTGGCAGCGCTAACGGCTGTTTGGCTGGATATTTGGTAGAACATGATTATTATGGGTCAGCAAAGATTGATGTGAGAGTTGAGCAGGGTTATGAAATCGATCGACCTTCTTTGCTGTTGTTACAAGCCGCTAAGAATGAAGGGGAAATAACAGTTTTGGTGGGTGGTAAGGTGGTGATGGTTGCTAAGGGAGAATTTGTGTAGAATATTTAATGGCAAATTATTAACCGCCGATGCACGCAGCTAGATTTAGAGGCTTCTTTGGCGATCGATATCTTACAATTTTGCTAATATGAGGTAGCTCATATTAATTGACTCGCGTGATTGTTAGGCTAAAAAAGTCATCAATACCAGAGACTTTCCAATGCTGCAAACATTTTCGCGGACTTTAAATGTATCCCCTGACGCTTCTGAAGCCCTGCTTTCACTGCCATTAACCAGCTTGCTCGATTCACCGGAATTCAATCAAGTCTTGGGAAGTCTGGATACTACTTTACTCAAAGAAACTTTGCCAACTGCTGGAACTGTTTTAGCTCAAAAGCTGCCGCCTTTTTACGACTGGTTGCAAACAGAACTAGGAATTAAAAACGTCCCTGACAGTCCAGATCATACTACGAAATGGGTAGTCGGTTTTTTGAAGAATCAAGAAAGTTTAACTCGTTTAGTCGATCTGCACAAATCCATTCCCAGACAGGCATTAGAACGAGCTATCCCTCGTTTAGTTAGCGCCTTTGATGAAGTTCAACCCACGGCTGTAAAGAAAGAATGGGAAAAAGCGATCGCAGCACTTTGTCTGGTTCTCGCAGTCGCAGCGCGGGAAAATCAGCCATCGGCGGCTGGAAGCAATTCTGTCTGAGTTTAAACAAAGCGCTTTTTTCGGAAAATTTGCAATTGAGTGCGATCGATCTGAACGACTACTGGCCGTCGCTTGTTGAGGACGATCGCATTGTGTCTGTTTAGCAAAAGCAACTGAGCCAATATTGCCACAATCGCGCGTCTTTTGAGAAACTTGCCTTCAAAACGCGCCATTCGGACGATCGCCTCTTCGATTTTATAACAACAGTTGTTGCCTTTCGGGGAAATCACAAAAATCGTTCCCGGTATGTAATCGCCTTCATTGGCCCAGAAAGCATACCTTTCGCCTAAAGTAAAGTAGTGAAAAACATTCTTAGCGGTGCAAGTTTTAGCTAACTTTTCCGAAACGCCTAAAGAATTAAAAATTACAGTGGATCTAATATAATCCGGGTATTTTGCTGCTATTTGCTGAGCAACTTTGCCGCCCAAACTTTCTCCGATGATATCTGGCGGATTCCCGCTGTGAAATTGCTGCTTTATCCAATCAATAGCACCCGCAGTTTGCGCCGATTTTAACTGGCGTTCTAGTTTGGCCATAAATACATCGGGCGTATCTTCCAAAACGCGCTCGAAAGGATACCAAGAACCGTATCCGCGAATCACGAAAACAGGCGGATTATTGCCAGAAATGGGGAGGCGACTTTCAGCATAAAAACCAGTGCGAGAGTCTTCAAACACTTTTTTTATGATATAATTTCCATCAATAACTTGCCCTTCTTCGTGCCGAATGTAAATTGAAGGATTATTGGGTTTAAAAGTATCGTGCAGTTGGGGTTTGGCAAACTTTTCATAGAGGGAATCTAGCAAGTGCCTTCCCGTTTGGCGATCGACAAAATCCAATTCTGTTCCTTTCATTATCTGGTAGGGGCGGGTTTTACCAACTATATTTAATGACTACAAACAATATACATAAACCCGCCCCCGCACAACAGATAGCCCACATCAACTTTTACTTATATCCAATGCGAAAAATGTATATCGGGATTTATCGTTGGGCGAGGGCGGGTTTTAGAAATTGTCAATTCTTGGCAGATATTGTAGGTGAAACCCGCCCCTACCAAATGCGAAAAATGTACGTGACATTTACCGTTGGCTGAGTGAGAGGGCGGGTTTTAGATATTGTCAATTATTAACAAATATTGTAGGTGAAACCCGCCCGCCCTTAGCAAATCACTTTTACAAAACTCGCAACGTGCTAGCAATACTATCGACTGCTTCCAGCGCGCGAATTTCATCGAGTGCTTGTTGAAAATTACCTTCCATAACATCGTGAGTCACGACGACAATTTCTGCTAAATCGCCGCGAATTCCCGTCTGCACAACAGATTCCAAACTAACTTTATGGTTGCCGAAACAAGTGCCGAGTTTGCCAATTACCCCCGGAGTATCGCGCGTCAGAAAACGGGCGTAAAAGCGAGTAACCAGTTCCTGCATCGGAGCAATTTTGCAGTAGTGTTGGTGACTGCAACTGAGTAAAGGATGGGGAATCGGAACAGTTTCGGTTTTCAGGATGGCCGCCACATTCATTATGTCGGATACTACGGCGCTAGCTGTTGGGCCCGCACCGGCGCCGCGCCCGTACAGCATCAATTGCCCGATCGGCTCTCCTTCGACTAAAATTGCATTGTAAACCCCGTTAACACTCGCCAGCGGATGAGTTTTCGGCACAAAAGTAGGATGCACTCGAATTGACAGCAGTTCGCTTTCTCCCTCCACTTGCTTGCCATTGTAGCGGGAGGTTTCTTGAGCAATAGCCAACAATTTAATCGCAAATCCCAGCTTGTCGGCGTAGTTAATATCAGCCGCACTAACTTTTCTAATACCTTCGCAGTGAACATCTGCTAATTTGATGCGTCCGCCAAAAGCTAGCGAGGCTAAAATAGCAATTTTATCGGCAGCATCTAATCCATCTACATCTGCTGTGGGGTCAGCTTCAGCATAACCTAATTGCTGAGCGTCGGCGAGCACTTCGGCAAAGTCTGCACCTTCTGTTTGCATCCGCGTCAGGATGTAATTAGTTGTGCCGTTGACGATGCCGGTGACAGTTTTAATGCGGTTTGCACCTAAAGATTGTTTGAGGCTTTGAATGACCGGAATGCCGCCGCCGACAGCAGCTTCTAGCATTACGTAAACGCCTTTTTTGTTGGCGGCCTCGAAGATTTCATTCCCGTAGCGGGCGATAACTGCTTTGTTGGCAGTGACGACGTGCTTGCCGCTGGCAATAGCTTGTAAAATCAGCGATCGCGCCGGTTCCAATCCGCCAATCAATTCAACTACAATATCAATTTCCGGGTCAGTTGCGATCGCTTCTAGGTCAGTTGTCAGCACATTTTCTGGCAATTGTAAAGACCGAGTTCGAGAAATATCGCGCACTCCCACCCGATAGATTTCCAATTCCTGCAACAGCGGATGGCGGCCATCTGGGGAGAGCAAAATCTCTGCTGTTCCCGCACCAACTGTACCCAAACCTAGCAAACCAATTTTGAAAGCCACGACTTTGACCCGTTGAAACTCACTTCATCTAGAATCATTGTATGATAACCGCGGCTTCACTGAATACCCAGAGACCCGACTTCTTAAAAAAGTCCGGGATCTACATGACTAATTAATCCAGATTTTACATGGCAATTTAAAGTTCTGTATCCATCTCTATCCCCATTTCTCGCAGCCGCTGCGCCAATCTTTCGGCCCGCTGCCTTTCAGCATTAACTTGCTGTTCTAGTTGCTGATTTTGCTGTTCTAGTTGCTGTAGCTGTGCTTGTTCTTCTCGAATTAAATCTTCAACTAGGGGCGGACATAGCACTTGATTAACCGATAAAATAAATTCAGCGAACTGTACAGACTGAACTTGCTGTCCCGGCAAAAATTCCTGATGAGAATAACTGCCTTCATTTTCCGGGCGACTGCATACTCGTATTTTCGGTTGATTTGGGTCTACAATCCAATATTCAGGGATATCAATTAAGTCATATTCTGCCCGTTTGCGAATGTAGTCGTCCCGCCAATTTTGACTGGTAACTTCGATAACTAACAGCGGTTTTTCTTCAAAATCTAGCACTGCGGAACCAGGTTCCGCGCAGACTTTTTCCCACAGACTCTCAGTGCAAATCACCACATCAGGAATGCGAGAAGAGTTTTCCTCAGTTCGGACGGCGGTAGTCACAATTGCAACTAGCGGTAGGTTGTGTGCTGCAAAGAAGCGCCGGAACTGATAAACTAAAAATTCACAAATTTTGATATGTATTGCTGTAGGTGTTGGCATTTCGATCAGATTGCCCCGATATAATTCATAACAAACACCTGATTCTCCCTGATAGTTCAAATATTCTTCAAAGGTGAGCTTTTGGGTAGAAGTTATAACCATGTCAGTCATCTCCCTTTTTCGGTGAGCTTACTGTATATTGTACACTTTTTGTGGGTCGTTCAAGCTTCTTAAAACTAAAAACTGTTTAAAACAATTGTAGGGCGAGCCAAGCCCACCCTACAAATCAGATTAAATCAGGTAACACATTAATAAGTTTCAACGTGCCAACGGTGTTCTTTTTTCAACTGTTTCTGATAGGCCGCCCAGTCAGCACCGTGCTTGCTAGATGCGGCCGACATTCCCTCATCAATTCCGCCTTCCATACCCTTCAAACCGCAGATATAAGTGTGAGTATTCGGCTTTTGAACTAATTCCCACAATTGGTCTGCGTTCTCTTGAATCCGGTTTTGAATGTACATCTTGCCGCCGTCAGCATTCTTTTGCTCGCGACTGATAGCATAAGTCAAGCGGAAATTATCGGGGAACTCGCGCTGCAATTGCTCCAACTCTTCCTTATAGAGAATGTTGGGAGTGTAAGCAACTCCAAAGAACAGCCAAGCTAAACCTCTGAACTTGTAATCGGGATTGTTTTCTTTAAACATCCGCCACAAATAAGCCCGGAAAGGAGCAATACCCGTACCGGTAGCCATCATAATAATGGTGGCTTCTTCGTCGTCGGGTAACAGCATTTCCTTGCCTACGGGGCCGGTGATTTTGACATCATCTCCAGGTTGCAAACCGGTGAGAAAAGTCGAACAAACACCAAAGACTTTTTCACCGGTTTCTGGGCTTTTGTACTCTAGGCGGCGGACGCACAGAGAGACTGTTTTGTCGTCTACATCGTCTCCGTGACGGGTGGAGGCGATCGAATACAGCCGAATTTTGTGAGGTTTGCCGTTTTTATCTGTGCCATCGGGAATAATCCCGATACTTTGACCTTCGAGATAGTGTAACTTGCCTCCAGAAATGTCAAATTTGACGTGACGGACTGTACCCTCGCCGCCTTCTCTGACCAATTCTTCTGTAGAAATGCACTTACCAATATAGGGATTGGCCGGCTTGTAGAGGTTAACAGGAACCTGAACTTTTTCCTTGGCTTGAGTCATGGGCTTAGTTTTTTCTCCAGATTTCTGACTCTGTAGCCCTGCTTCTGGTGCGACTTTGCCATTTGTTTCGGGAGCGCTGTTTGAGGGGCGAATGCTGACAATTCTTCCACCCATGCGAGCAATTCTACGCATTTCCTGATTCATGCGCTCGTAGGGCACGGAGATAAATACGCTGCCACTACGGCGAATCGGGCTACTTGTTTGGTCAGTTGCTTGGCTCTGACGCATACCCTCCACTTCGTAAACAAAGATGCGGCTACCTGATTCTGAGTTGGCCGCCACACCAGATATGCTTGGGCTGTACATTTGTTGCTTGTCCTTCACGATACAGAGTTATAAAGAAAGAGAATGTGACGTTAGACTCAATTTACTTTTTTCTTAAGGCCATCGGGACTAATTGGCCGCGCCAATTTTTGGGCCTCGCCACGCCGGCGGGAGTGTTGAAGTTGCGATCGCTCGCGTATCAAATCCCTACTAGCCGAACGCCGCGCTCACCGAGCCCTAATGCGTTCGGCTGTTGACCTATAGCTATTGTTGTCTGCGTACTGCCAATATTTTACCCGATCGGGGGATCTGCCCCGATAAGTCATTGTGATTTGGGGAGCGCCCCTGCAGAGAAAGGAAGATTCGAGCAGTTTAATGAGGTTGAGCTTGTAGGGGGCGGACGCATTCTGGTAAGATTAACCGCTAAAGTTAGTATTAATTACTTGCCTTGAAGATTGCTTGGGTCTGCCCGGGCAGGCAGTCAACTCACTGCTGTATGCTGGTGAGAACTCGATCCTCTCGGGGTAGCAAAGCAGCACAAAGCCTGCTTGCCGCTACCTGCGGGCTGAAATTTTGTGGAATCTAGACTTGAGTTAGTTAGTAAACAGTGATTTTGTTAGAGGGAAACTATGACCAGTAAGCCGGATCGCGTGGTTTTAATTGGCGTTGCCGGAGATTCCGGATGCGGAAAATCTACTTTTTTACGCCGATTGACAGATTTGTTCGGGGAAGATTTCGTTACTGTAATCTGCCTTGATGACTATCATTGTCTCGATCGCAAGCAGCGCAAGGAAACAGGGATTACAGCCCTTGACCCCAGAGCGAACAATTTTGACCTAATGGCCGAGCAAATGAAGGCTCTCAAAGAAGGTCATGCGATCGACAAGCCGATTTACAACCACGAAACCGGTCTGCTCGATCCTCCTGAGCGGGTAGAGCCGAATCACGTGATTGTGATTGAGGGGCTGCATCCCCTTTACGACGAGCGAGTTCGATCGCTCCTCGACTTCAGCGTCTACCTCGACATCAGCGACGAAGTAAAAATTGCTTGGAAAATCCAGCGCGACATGGCGGAACGGGGCCACCGTTACGAAGACGTGCTGTTTGCGATCAATGCTCGCAAACCGGATTTTACCGCCTACATCGACCCGCAAAAGCAATATGCTGATGTGGTAATTCAAGTGTTGCCGACCAACTTGATCAAAGATGACAAGGAGCGGAAAGTTCTGCGGGTGCAGATGATCCAGCGCGAAGGCATCGCCAATTTTGAGCCTGCGTATTTGTTTGACGAAGGTTCAACAATTAACTGGGTTCCTTGCGGCCGCAAGCTGACTTGTTCCTATCCCGGAATTAAGATGTACTACGGGCCTGATGCTTTCTACGGTCACGAAGTCTCGATTTTAGAAGTAGATGGTCAATTCGAGAATCTCGAAGAAGTTATTTACATCGAAAGCCATTTGAGCAAGACTTCTGCGAAGTATGAAGGCGAGTTAACTCACCTGTTGCTTCAGCACCGCGAATATCCTGGTTCCAACAATGGAACTGGTTTGTTCCAAGTGTTAGTCGGATTGAAGATGCGGGCGACTTACGAGAAGTTGACTGCAAAAGAAGCGAAAGTGGCTGTTAGTGTTTAGAACACAGACATGAAAGATTTGAGAGGCGCGATCGCGCCTCTTTTTTTGTGGAGAAATGAACCGCAGAGGGCGCAGAGGGCGCAGAGTAGAGTTAGGGGAGGGTGTTTGGATGTAGAGAGGTTAAGAAGGTTTTTCCGGCTTCATTCAGGTCGCTATCTAGGGAAAAAGTTAGACTGCGAACTCGGATATCGTCATTTTTTATATCTAGTGGCTGTTTGAGGTTTTGCGGGTAAACGAGAATTGCATTTTGGCACTTTAAGGCATTGGCGTAAGCAACTATTTGATGAATGTCATTATTGGCTACTTTATCGGGAGCTTTGTATTTTGTATCGAGGACGTATTGGATTTTTTTTGTTTCACTATCGCGTATAATTAAGTCAATCTTATCGAAATAATTTGTGTCATGTTCAACTCGGTGTTGTGGTTCGACCTCAAAGCCTTTTGGTGTATTTGCTTTGAGCCATTCAGCGACAAATTGTTCATATAACTTAGCCATGTCTATCAGAAAAGGGAGCATTTCGCGATCGCCTGTTTCGTGACTCGGCCCTGTGTTATCTAAAAAGAATCGACATAAGGCGTGTAAAAGTTGATAATCTTGATTCAAACGGTGATAATTTCTATCAATACAAGCTTCTGATTTAAAAGGTTTTAATGTGACAAATCCTTGGAGTGCGTGAAAGGCTTTTCGCACAGTGGATGAAACAGATTCACGGCACAAACCGCTGCGGCCAATTATGAAGAGTGTCCAAGCGAGTATTTGATTGTCTTCGATATCGCCTGTTTGTTCGTTATAGTGGCATTTTAGTTTAACATCCCAAGGTTTTTGCAGGGCTGACCGCAAATCGACGCGGCCGCGAATGTAGGCGAGTCTTTCTGTTTTGGATAAGTAATCGCGATATAATCCTTTGCGACAGCGTTCTAGAATTTTGTGGGCAAGAATGTTAGCTAATTTCTCGTAACTTTCTTGTAAAGATTGGCACTGAATCGATCCTTGGGGAAATTTTATCTTAAGGTTGTAGGCATAGTCAAGCATTCCAAAGAGGTTGTTTATGGGAACCTTTGGGCGGATGGCGATGTGAAATTCTGGAGTGATGGGAATGTTGCCCACTCTGCCTTTAGATTTTAAGTGCCATTGATATTTTGTTTTAGGGTTGGGAAATTCTATCTCGATTTCCTTGGCATAATTATGGTATATTTTATGTCCTACTGATTCGGGGATAGAGTCTTGTTCAAAAGTTGCTAATTGATATTCTGTAAGTTCGATAATTCGGCGGGATTCTGGTTTCATAATTGTGGTGGATGCAGTAACGCCACTGTCTCGGCGTTAATGACGGCGTTAGATTGTCAATAGCCCAATTTTTTATGGATTTTATCCCAAAGAAATTCATCCATTTTTTCCGGCTCGTCAAAGAAGTATTCTTCGAGGTATGGCTCAATTTCCATTTGCCAAATATCTTGGATATCTTCAGATAAAGTTTTTGTCAAAAAGAATGAGATGCCTAGTTGATAGTATTTGTTATTAATTGCCACATTTATATCTTTTAAAATACCAATTAAGCGATTTAATCTAGCAATGGGAAAACCTGTTTGCCATGTTTTGTGATAGTGACGCAAGACTTTATAGTTAGGAGATAGGGGGATAAATGCGAAGCGGCGGCGGAGTGCGTTATCAACTAAGGCTATAGAGCGATCTGCCGTATTCATTGTACCGATGATGCAAACATTTTTAGGTATTGTAAATTGTTGGCCGCTGGCTAGTTTAACAGTGCGAGCGCGATCGTCCAGCAAATACATTAATTCTCCAAATACCTGAGATAAATTTGCACGGTTAATTTCATCAATAATGAGAACGCAAGTGTCTTCACGGGCTTCGGCTTGTTTGCAAAATTCTAGGAATCTGCCGGGAACTATGGGATAAGTTAATTCTCCATCTTGACTTTGCGGACGGATGCCTTGAATGAAGTCTTCATAAGTATAAGCTGGATGAAATTGAATAATGTCCGAAAAGCCGTCACCGCCACCGATTAAGTATTGGGCGAGTTTTTGAGCTAGGAAGGTTTTTCCGGTTCCGGGCGGGCCTTGAATGATGGCTTGTTGCTTACGGTTAATGGTGCGTATCCAGCGGTTAATTTCCGATGTTTGAAAACCAGTTAGCTCCGAAATTTCTTCGAGATGGTAGGCTTGATTCAATTCTTTTTTGTATAATAAAAAATATTCATTTACCAGAATAGATAAGTCATTTTCATAAAAATTAAATAATAAAAACAAGGGAAATATTTTTTTAAATGTTTGTGCTATTTTTGCGATTAACTGTTTAGCAGAATATCCTAATACCTCTGATGCTTCTAGTGAGACAGCAACATGAATGTTATTGACTTTAGGTGTGATCAATAAATTCTTGGGTATTTCTTGCCAACAAAAAATCTCTTCTAGCAAACTAAAAACAGATAGTGAATTTTCACTCTTTCCGAACCTAGAGTCTTCAATTACGTAATTATAAGAATGAACGTGGCGATTTAACTCGCAAAAAGTTTGATGGGGCAGCTTATATAATTCAAGCAATGTTTTCCAGGAATCACTTCTACATTGAGAGCTATAATTGTTAATTATATTTTTTAAACTTTTTATTTTTGAGTATAATCCAAAAGTGACTTTTTCAGGTTCAATATTTAGCATGAACTGCCCATTATCTAAAGAATTTATATCTCCCAGACCCAAAGCTACACTGTAGGATATTGATGGGACTCCTTGGAATAGAAGGAGAGAACCAAATTGGTCAATCCTGAAATTTATATAATTTTTGATAAAATCAGGTAACAGATCTTCCACCTGGCTTAAAATATACTTTAAGGGATTTTCAACATATTTAAAGAAAACTTGTTTGTGTGTCCTGTAAAAATCCGATCTAGGGTCTTCATAAAAATCGGTCAATAGGTTAAATGTGTTTTCTGAAAAAGGACATTCAGGATGTACAAAAACTTTTTCCATTTTTTCTGTATGTTTAAGGTGACTCAATTGTTGTTCTTACATTATTGTAACCGATCGCCCTTCCCGACACCAGATATCTGAAATGCGATCGCACCCACCATCCTTACCCACATCAATAGCCCTCCCAAACCAGTAACACAGGCAAAACCGCTAACAACAGTTCCCGGAAAATTTCAACTTGCGCCGAGTGACTCAGATTTACCAAATTGTGTCTATACTAGATAATTGAATCCGGCGATCGCGACTAATAACGGGTAGATTAAGATACAAAGCAGTAGCAGCAATAATGCGATCGGGCAAATCGGGAATTTGCGATCGGTCAACTTGCCTTAAAGTCACAGCTATATTGCGATCGAAAGGAATTTCAACCAATAAGGCATCATCGCTCTCAACTTCTCTCAATAATAGATCTAGAGTAGTTGAATTAATCCGCCCTCTCTCGCTCAAATAGACAATTTCTGCTAATGTAATTGATGAAAAAGCCACCTGATTTCCCTCGGCAGCTATCTGTTCTATTGTCGTTATAGCAGTCACCAAAAGTCGATTGCTCGGCAAATATATACCAGATTACAGCATCAGTATCAGCTACAGCACCCAGCATTAGAAATCCTCCATTGGGAAATTCCCCCATTCTTCGCTGCGAGCTTCATCTATATCAGCGGCAGAAGGTGCAATTCTCAACTCAGCACATAAACCCCACAATGATTTGCGGAGAGCGGGCCGAACAACTAATTCTCGTTCTATTTCAGGAACTATCCACTTAATCAATCGTAACTTTTCGGCTAGAGACAAGTGCTTGACAAGATTTAAAACCGCCTCAAAAGTCATGTTTTTATGTTTCAATTTCTGATTGATGTAATTGTAGCATTTTGGCTGCCCAGGACAGCATCACCAGGTTTGGGTTGAGAAGATTCGTTTACCACAGTTCCCGGAAAATTTAAACTTGTGTCGAAACTATCTAAACGTGCTATATTCAACTCCGTAAACCCTGAACTGCGCTTTCAGGTATTGCAAATTTATCCACGAGTCAACTGAATGCTCTCTACTTTCAAGAAATTAGCTTCAATTGCAATCATCTTTGCCGCCCTAGAACTTTTACTTAATTATCCGACTTTCAGAGAAGTAGAAAATTATATCGCAAATAGAAACCCAGCAAGTGCCACCTTAGATACTGGAACTCAGCAGCAAAAATCCAGCAGCCCGCCTCCGGTAGTTCCCAAAAAATCACCGGAACAAAAGTTTGATGTAGTAGTATATGGTGATGAAGTACCGGGGATATGTGCAGCGATATGGGCTAAGAAAACTTTAGGCGCAAAGGGCAAAGTTGCGATCGTGCGATCGAACTACGGAAGTGCTCCTTTGGGCGGCTTACTCACCCGCGGCGGTTTAGCTTACATCGATGTAGATAAAATCCCCGGTTGGTATCGCCAACCTTACGCCCAATGTTTTAAGGAATTCTTAGATAAAGCGGATGCGCCCGAATCTTGCTTAGACCCAAAAAAGGCAGATAGAGCTCTCAAACAGATGCTTTCAGCAGCCGGAATCAAAGTTATTTCTAACTCAACTCTTACTCCCCGCGTCGTAGATAAAAAAATTGAATATGCCGAAGTAGAAGGCACCAATCTCATAATTAAAGCCAACTCTTTTATTGATGTAACTCAAGACGCCGAATTGGCAAGAAAAGCAGGGTTATCTTATTATACAGGATATGAATCTCAAAATATAAAATCCAAAAATGAAACTTTAGCTGTATCTATAGTTCCAAGAATTACAGGTATAACGATGTCCGAGTTCCGCAAAATAGAAGATGAAATTCTTTACAACAGGTCTTTGGTAAAAAAGATTAAAGAAAGCATTATGAAATCTAAAGATCCGGCTAGTACAAAATTCTGGATGAGGAATTTCTGGAGTACGATTTATCAGCCATATACAGACGGCTACGACATCAGAAGCGTAGCTATAGGTGCAGCGTATCACATAGACAGAAATCTGCCATTTAGTCAAAATAAAGGATTCTTTTTCGATAAGGGCAATGTCTGCGTTTATAACAAAAATGTGCTGTCCTGGAACGGGTTTCTGTTTAAATACCAAGTTAACCAAATCATGAAGATGGAAGCTAACGGCAGAAAACCGACTCCTGAAATGATTAGAGAAATGTCATTTCTCCAATACTGGCTACAAAAGAAGTCTGGTAAAGATGTGAGAGTATTTATTCCAGACGAGATTTATATCAGGCAAACTTTGAACGTTCGCGATGTGGTAGATCCGCTGACGGGGCAGGAGATTATCAAAGGGGGAACAGTACCCGAAAAGTCGATCGGCAGTTTTTCCTACGATTTCGATATGCGGGGCGGAGTCAAGAATTTATCTGCCAGAATTCCGCCGCTACCAGTCTATAATTTCGGGATAGAAAGCGCTTTGGCTAGCAAAGTCAAGAATTTAGCCATTGTCGGGCGATCGTCCGGTTATGTCGGTATGGCTGTATCCGTCGGGCGAATTGCGACGGTGAATATTTATCAAGGACAAGGTGTGGGCGTGGCGGCTGCCTTGGCTAGCAAGTTCGGCGTACCTCTGAATTCGATTACTTCCGCTGAAACTAAAAAAACTCTGGAGACTTTAACCGGGAAAACTACGTATTTGTCGGGGAGAGATACGAGTTATGGGGTGGATTATAAGGAGGTGAAGTAATTAGAGATCTTAAGAGGATTTAACCGCAGAGGGCGCAGAGGGCGCAGAGAGGAGAGGGATGAGAGGTTTATTTAGGAGAGGATGAGGCGGCGGATTCCTTCTTTTAAAAAGCGGACGTTAAAGTTGATGAGAAGACCGAGAGGATAACCAGTCATTTTCAGATATGAAATAACTTGAGCTTCATGGATAGGAAGTATAGTTTGGACTGACTTTAATTCAACTACGATAGTGTTGGCAACCAGCATATCGTATCTGCCTTCCCCAACAACAACACCTTTATAAGTTACATTTACTGTAGGTTGAGGTTGAAAAGGAATTCCCCGGCGCGAGAGTTCTTCACGCAACGAATTCTCATATACCGCTTCCAAAAACCCCGGCCCCAACTCCTTATGAACCTCCATCGCCGCCCCAATCACAGCATAAGTCAACTCATTCAGATCATCTTCCAACTCTCCTCTCTCCTCTTCTCAAACCAATAATCACAATCATAATCCAAAACCCTCCCCACACTCTTCCCTCTGCGCCCTCTGCGCCCTCTGCGGTTCAAAACTCTTCTCTTAATGGAGTGGATTGTAAAGAGGTGAATAGATATTAAGAGGATTTTACCGCAGAGAACACAGAGAGCGCAGAGAGGGGAGGGATGAAAGGTTTTTTTACGACATCCAAAACCCTCGCAACACTCTTCCCTCTGCGCCCTCTGCGCCCTCTGCGGTTCAAACCTCTTCTCTTCCCCCCGCTGTGGCACAATCTTATATATAAAACCTGCACCCTCTCGCCAATGACCGCAAACCTACCCCCGCAATACGACCCCAAAGCCACCGAAACCAAATGGCAAAAATACTGGGAAGACAACCAAACCTTCAAAGCTGACCCCGAAAAAGGTGGCGAACCTTACTGCGTAGTTATCCCGCCGCCCAACGTGACCGGCAGTCTCCATATGGGACACGCTTTTGAAGAGACGCTGATTGATGTCCTCGTCCGCTATCACCGCATGACTGGACGCAATACCCTGTGGTTGCCGGGAACGGATCATGCTAGCATCGCAGTTCAAACTATTCTCGAAAAGCAACTCAAAGCAGAAGGCAAAACTCGCCACGATTTAGGCCGAGAAAAATTCTTGGAACGGGCCTGGGAGTGGAAAGCTGAATCGGGCAATACTATTACTAATCAATTACGCAGTTTGGGCGTGTCTGTCGATTGGTCGCGCGAACGCTTTACGATGGATGAAGGCTTATCCGCTGCGGTTTTAGAAGCGTTTGTCCGGCTGTACGATGAGGGGCTGATTTATCGCGGCAATTACCTGGTGAATTGGTGTCCGGCGAGTCAGTCTGCTGTGTCGGATTTGGAGGTAGACCAGCAGGAAGTTGACGGTCATTTGTGGCATTTCCGCTATCCTTTGACGGACGGTTCTGGTTATTTGGAGGTGGCGACGACTCGGCCGGAAACGATGTTGGGCGATACTGGGGTGGCGGTAAATCCACAGGACGATCGCTACAAACATCTTATCGGTAAAACTGTGACTTTGCCGATCGTGAATCGCGAAATTCCCATCATTGCTGATGAGTTTGTCGATCGGACTTTCGGAACTGGTTGTGTCAAGGTGACTCCCGCCCACGATCCGAATGACTTCGAGATGGGTAAGCGTCACAATTTGCCGTTTATTAATATTATGAATAAGGACGGTACTTTAAATGAAAATGCCGGAGAGTTCCAGGGACAAGACCGATTTGTTGCCCGGAAAAATGTGGTGCAGCGCTTAGAAGTTGACGGGGTTTTGGTTAAAATAGAGGATTACAAGCATACAGTTCCCTACAGCGAACGCGGCAAGGTTCCGGTCGAACCTTTGATATCTACGCAATGGTTTGTAAAGATAGATCCTCTTTCTCAACGTGCTTTAGAAGCATTAGATCGAAGTAACTCACCAGTCTTTGTTCCTGACAGATGGACAAAGGTTTATCGGGATTGGTTGGTGAAGCTGAAGGATTGGTGTATCTCCCGACAATTGTGGTGGGGACACCAAATCCCGGCTTGGTATGCTGTTAGCGAAACCCAAGGAGAAATTACTGACACGACGCCGTTTGTGGTGGCGAAAACTGAAGTTGAAGCTAGGGAAAAAGCAACGGCTAAATTTGGTAAAGACGTGCAGTTAGCAAGAGACCCAGATGTACTGGATACTTGGTTTTCGTCTGGGTTGTGGCCTTTCTCAACTCTGGGATGGCCTGACAAAACTAAAGATTTGGAGTTTTACTATCCGACAACTACTTTGGTTACAGGTTTTGATATCATCTTTTTCTGGGTTGCTAGAATGACGATGATGGCCGGACATTTTACTGGAAAGATGCCTTTTGATACTGTTTACATTCACGGTTTGGTGTTGGATGAAAAAGGTCAAAAAATGGCTAAGAGTAAAAATAACGGTATCGATCCGCTGCTGTTGATTGGCAAGTACGGTACTGATGCTTTGCGCTACACTTTGGTTAAGGAAGTGGTTGGGGCAGGTCAAAATATTCGCATGGAGTACGATCGCAAAACTGATGAATCGAAATCGGTGGAAGCTTCGCGGAATTTCACGAATAAGTTGTGGAATGCGGCCAGGTTTGTGATGATGAATTTGGAGGGACAGACTCCGCAGCAGTTGGGAAGTCCTTCTGGGGGAGGTGGTTTGGAATTGTGCGATCGCTGGATTCTTTCTCGCTATTATCAAGTTGTGCAACAAAGCCGCAATTGTTTGGAAAATTACGGTTTGGGGGAAGCAGCCAAGGGACTTTATGAGTTTATTTGGGGCGATTTCTGTGACTGGTATATTGAGTTAGTCAAGTCTCGCTTGCAACAGGATGCTGAACCAAATTCTAAAAAAGTGGCCCAGCAAACTTTTGCTTTTGTGTTAGAAGGGATTTTGAAACTGCTGCATCCTTTTATGCCGCACATTACTGAGGAAATTTGGCACACTCTGACTCAAACAGGTGATGGTGAATGTTTGGCTTTGCAAGCTTATCCTGAAGCTGATATCTCGCTAATTGATGCTGAATTAGAACAGCAGTTTGAGTTGTTGTTCGGTACAATTCGCACTATTCGCAATTTACGGGCAGATGCTGATATCAAACCCAGTGTGAAGGTGACGGCGATTTTGCAAAGCGAAAGCGAGAAAGAACGCCAAATCATCTCAGATGGAGGTGTTTACATTCAGGATTTGGCAAAAGTCGAAAATCTGACAGTTACTGCTAGTGTGGATGCAGATTTGGGACAGACAATTGCTGGGGTTGTCGGTACTGTGCAAGTATTGATTCCTCTGGCTGGGGTGGTGGATTTGGCGGCTTTGCGTGCTAAATTAGAAAAGAAGTTGAGCAAGGTGGAAGCTGAAATTAAGCATACTGCGGCGCGCTTGACTAATCAGAAGTTTGTGGATAAGGCTACTCCTGATGTGGTTCAGGGGGCGAGGGATGCTTTGGCGGAAGCCGAAAAACAAGCGGAGATTTTGCGCGATCGACTAAAGTTGTTTTAATAGTTGACTGTTGACTGTGGACTGTTGACTGTTTTTAGTCAATTTGTAGGCTGCGTGAGGGCGAAGAATCTTGGAATCCCAACGAAAATATTGACTCTCACGCACCGCAGGCGCGATCGGCTATAATCAAATAAGATTTTACAAGGTCTTTCGTTTTTAACTTAACTATTTAGAGATTTTAGTTTGGGATATCATTATGCTATCAATAATTTATCCTCATATCGAGAAAGTAGCGGGTCAACCCGCACGGTTGCAGCGGATACCCCGCGTGCGGGTTGTTCAGATTGTGATGGATTATTTAGCTTACGGTTGGTCAGTCGAAGAAATGTGCCGCCAGCATCCTTATTTGATGCCGTCGGAGGCTCATGCAGCAATGGCTTATTACTTCGACTTTCAATCTGAAATTGAGCAGGAGATTCGCGCGGAATGGGAGCAGGTACAACAGGAAAAATCTTTGCTTTTACCTTCACCATTTTTCGTGAGAATGCGAGCTAAGGGATTATTGTAAGTGGCAATTTTTCTGTACATGGACGTTCACATTCCCCAAGCAATTACGGAGCAGTTGCGCCGTCGTGGTGTAAATGTTTTGACTGCGATCGAAGATGGTGCGACAGAATTGCCGGATGATGAACTTTTGGAACGTGCCACTCAGCTAGGGAGAGTATTGTTTACTCAAGATATCCGTTTTAGGGCAATGGCTCAAGATTGGCAGCGTCAGGAAAGACAGTTTGCTGGTTTGATATTTGGACATCAGCTAGGCGGTACGATCGGACAATTTGTTAAGGATTTGGAACTCATTACTTTAGCCTCGGAATCTGATGAATGGATGAATGCTGTTGAGTATATTCCTTTTTAGGACGCTCACACTTCCGTGTGAGAAAAATAGTAAAAATTAGGTCAAACAAAAATTACCAATCACTAATTACCCTCATGTTATATTTAGCCCAAGTACAAAATCAGGAAATTTTAGGCGAGATAAGTCTGCAATTGCTGGCTTGCCAAAATTCTGATGATACTTGGGCTATTCTTAGTGAAGAAAGTTTATTGACATTACCGAAAGATTTTGATAAAAATCAAATTAACTCTGCAACTAATGTTTTAAGTGAAGGGATTTTAGTATTAGCAGATATTGGCGAAAATAGCCAGGTTTTGCATATTCAAGCAGCTACAAACTGGGTACTACAATTAGTAGAGAAATATTTAACAACAGGCTTTACTCCCGATTTTTTGCAGCAAGAAGCCCAGAAAGCAGAAGATTGGAGGCAATCTCTCACTTTGCAGAGTCAAGAATTGTCTCGCCGCTTGATTGAAGTTGAAGCCCGCCGAGAACAAATTCAAAATTTAGAAGCAAAACTCCAGCAGGAAAAGCAATTGTTGGAAAGTTCGATCGACCAATTGAAAATTTCACCCGCTACACCGCCACTTTGACTCCAATTAACACACCAAACGTAGGGACACGCCACTACCGCGTCCCCACAAACCTAATATGCAATTTGCTGGACATCATATAATTTGTAACTTGACAAATACCCCTTACCCGTTGCCGAATCGCCAGCAAAATTGCCCGCGGCTAAAGCACTTTTGACTTCAGCCAAGCGGCGGGGAGACACAGCAGTTTCTGAGAATTGCTAACGTAAGCCCGCTTCTGGAAAACATCGTACTGATTGCGTTCGATCGCATTTAAGATTCTGCTGTACAGCATAGTAGCAGCCCAAACAGTCCAGCGGATATCGGGACTGAGCACTTTAATTCCCGGTTCGGCGCTGGCGTATAATTTGCGAGCTCGCTGAATTTGAAACCGCATCAATTCGCGCCAGCGGTTGTCAATGACACCGTTGAATAAATCTTCTTCGGTGTAGTTAAACAAGGCTAAGTCTTCTAAGGGAATGTAAATGCGGCCGCGGCGGGCGTCTTCTCCGACATCGCGCAGAATATTAGTCAACTGCTTGGCAATACCCAGGGCTATCGCTTCTTCTTTGGGAATTCTATTCCCCCAGTGCCAATTCCAGTTAGCAGCGGAGTTCGATTCGCCTACACCCATGACAGACATCGACATCAGCCCTACAGTACCCGCTACTCGATAACAGTAAAGATTGAGCTCTTCAAAAGTTTCGTAGCGGCTGCGGTACAAGTCCATTTGCTGGCCCGCAATCATTTCTCGAAACGGCTGAATGTCGATCGGGAAACGAGACAGCGTATCCACCAACGCTACGTCGTAGTCGTCGTGAGGATGGCCGGCAAACACAGATTCTAGGCGTTTTTCCCACAGATTGAGGGTTTCAGGGGTCGTTGCATCAGAACCCGGCCCGTCTACGAGTTCGTCGGTGCGGCGGCACCAGACGTAAATCGCCCAAATCGCCCGACGCTTGGCTTCGGGCATGAGTTGAGTGCCTAAATAAAAATTTTTGGCATAACTCGCCGTGACTTGGCGGCACAGTTCGTAAGAGTCATCCACAGAGGCCAGAGTTCTCATGCACTGGAGTTTTGACAGTTGCAGCATCCGAGAATAAGAAATTTAAAGATTAGAACTGATTTTCCCCCGTTTAGAAAACGGGAGATTTTTTACGTCTTTATGAAAAATTCTTAATTTTTCATTGGTTATTGGCCGTTGAAATAGCCTGCGCTGTCAGCTTACCAGAAAGCACGGCACCTTCCATACTCGCAAGATAACGCTGCATTGTATAATCCCCCGTTAGATAGAAATTGCTAATGGGAGTTGTTTGTGTGGGACGGCACTGCTGGCGTCCGGGAGTGGCTTTGTAGACGGAACGTGGGGTTTTGACTACGTGATATTTGAGCAGTTTGGCGGGTTCTGGGATTTGATCGGGAAAGAGTTTTTCTAACTCGACCATTGTCGCTGCGACGATATCTTCGTCAGATTTCCCTATCCAGTCTTTGGCCGGTGCTAAAACCAGTTCCAGCATTGATTTGTCTGGGTTGGCATATTCGCGGCAGGTGTTGCTCATGTCGGCGTAGACGCTTAGCAAGGGCGATCGCGAGAACAGCAAATGATCGATATCAGTTAATTTGCGATCGAACCACAAGTGTACATTAATGACGGGTACTCCCTCCAAGCCTTCGAGCTGTTTGAAATAATCCATTTCGCCCCAAGGTTTCGGCATCATCAGCTTCAGCGGGTCAACCGGCATCGCGGAAACGTAAATATCGGCCGTCAGAATTTCTGACTCTGCCCCTTTTACTCCCCGAATCTGGAACCCGCGCACCGTGTTGTCATCGTTGAGCAAAAACTCCCCGATGGGTGCATTCAGCCGTACTTCACCACCGCGCTCAGTTATGTAGTCTACCATCGGCTGACACAACCTCTCTGTGGGGGAACCGTCTAAAAAGGCCATTTTCGAGCCGTTTTTCTCTTGCAAGAAGCGGTTGAGGGCTGTCAGCAGTATGGTTGCCGATATTTCGTGGGGGTCAATGAAATTGAGCGCCTTGGACATGGCGATGAATACTTCTTTTTCGACTCTGGGGGGGACGTTTTGCTTTTTCAGCCAGTCGGAAAACGAGTATTTGTCCATTGCTTCGACATAGTTTTGACCCTGAAGCATCGCCGGAATCAAACCTATACCGAAGCGGATTTTTTCGGGCCAGGTGAGCATATCGTTGTTGCTCAAGATGGCTGCGACGCCGTTGAAGGGGGCAGGAAGGTCGGGAAAGTCAAAGCGGGAATAGGTTCCGGGGGTTTCCGGCTGATTGAAAATCATGCTGTGCTGTTTCCATTGCAGCCGGTCTTCGATGTCAAGTTCTTTGAAGAGTTGGAGCATATTCGGGTATGCACCGAAGAAGATGTGGAGGCCGGTTTCATACCAGTCGCCATCTGCATCTTTCCAGGCGGCGACTTTGCCGCCGAGTACGTCTCGACTTTCTAGGACTATGGGGGTGTGGCCCGCGTCGGTGAGATATTTAGCGCAGGAAAGTCCTGCTAAGCCTGCTCCGGCGATCGCAACTCGCATTTGATACTACTTGGCCTCTGTGTTCGCTTCGGTTTAATTATACTTTACAACTCGTTACATTTTTTGGGTTTTTGGGAAAGGGCAAAGGTGCAGGAGTGAAAAGTACGAAGGCTCTCGGTTATCTTTGAGATCTTTTTGCCATGCACTTGCCATATAACGCCATGCGTGTTAATCTGATTATCATCGACATAGAGGTAAGAATTATGGGCGATTTTGTCAGAGACGAGACTTTACTACACGAAGCTAAAATTGTCTGGCTTGAAGATATCAGTAAAATGCCTTGGGTCCGAGAGATAGAAGTAGGGTTTTTTAGCAAAAAAGGGATCTCTAAAAAACTGCTTTCAGAGCTTCAGAAAGGTCAAATCTTAGTGGGATACGCAGAATTAGAAGACAATGCTCCTCCTCTGTGTGTTGAAGGAAATCGCAAGTATTTTCACAGGCGGATTTTCACACTTCGTGAAAATGACTATGAACTTTACAGAGTAGATGACCCGGCCACGGCAAATCATCCTACTGAAGCAGTGGAACCATTAAGTGTAGAACCTAAACACAAGGGGCTATCTCCGAGTAAGAAATCTCAAATAGCTGTGAGAGTTCCCCGTACTCTTTTTAGCAAGCTCAAAAGATATGTTCAGCAAACGGGCATATCTCAAACTGATGTCATAGTTAGCGCTCTAGCTAAGCATCTAGATTCTGTAGAAGATTTACCAATGATTCAAAGGATACTAGAACTTGAAAAAAGAGTTGCTGCATTGGAAATTAAGATATAGTAGAGGCCTAAATTAGGTAAATAATCGATTTGTAAGGTGGCACTCGCCACCTTAATGCACAATTTATATAGACTCCAAACTTAGTGTAAAACTATGGTACAAACAATTCAAGCTCGAAATGTCACGATGTACGATTTGAGAACAAAATTTGAAATTGAGTTAGTGGAAGATGACCAATTCTTTCGCGAGTGGCAAGATAATTTGCCAGAAATCTCGGAAGCTGAGAAACAGCGACTAGACAGAGTTAAAGCAAGTTACAGGAATTTGCTAGAATATCCCCCACTTCTAGAAAATACAGTCAAAATGGTGGTGCTGTCTCCGCTTTTGGATTTAGCTGATTTTTATCTTTCTCCTTTTCATGTTACTTCAGAAAAATCTGTAGAAATTGTTGAGGAAGACGAGGGAGTGATTGTGAGGGGACAGTTGGATGTTGTGGCTTTGTTTAAGGAGTTTTGGGTAATAGTTATCGAGTCCAAGCAAGCGGCGTTTTCTTTGGAGGTAGGGATTCCGCAGTTACTGGCTTATATGTTAGCTAATCTGAGTGCCGATCGACCTACTTACGGATTGTTAATGAATGGGGCAGATTTTCTATTTGTCAAATTAGTTAAGCGGGAAACAGCACAGTACGCTTTTTCTCGGAAGTTTTACCTTTTCAATCCGGGGAATGATTTGTACAGTGTGCTGAGTATTTTGAAGCGCCTCGGTCAGTTGAATGTTGGCAATCTAGTTTAGAAAGCGATCACACTCTTCTGTGAGGGCGATCGCTCAGAGATGCGGTTGTACTTCGTTTCAATAAAAAATGAAGAATGAACTAATTAGCAGAGGGAACAGGCGCTGTTGGTAATTTTTGGCTCGGTACAGGTGCGGTAGAGGGAACAGGCGCTGGCGGTAATTTTTGGCTCGGTACAGGTAAGGAAGTTGGTTGAGGTTGCGGTTGAGGGAGACCGGGAACACGGATATATTTCCAATTACCAGTAAACAATAGGTACATAACACCCGCAAGCACGACACCGCTAACAACAGCAGCAGTAATCTTCCAAACACTGTAGGGACGTTCGCCTTGAACTTCAGCGGTGCGAGCATTAACCATTACTTGATATCGCTGGTTTTGATAGCGATAGGCACATAGCCACACAGGTAGCAAAATATGTTTAAAAGTGATAGCATTGTAATCAGTAGAAATGCTGTGAACCCGCTGCTCGTCGCCACCAATATTCCTACAAACATCCGAGTGAATAGTACCGGCCATGACATTTTTAGCAGATTCAAATCCTTGATCGAGAGAAACTTGCGATCGCTGCGCTTCAAACCCAGCTAAATAAGATGAATTGTAAGCGCGCAGCGACTCCTTGAGATGCCAAGGTTCTAACGCATCCAGACGGGGGCGATCGACTGAAGTTGTAGCCGGAATCAGAATATCGTCAAAAGAGCGATCGACTCTGCCAGAAGCAGGCCACCACCTGGTATGTTGCACTTGGCGAGTTTTAGTTTCTGTTTCGCCCTGCGAGTTTGTTTCCGTATAAGTTTCAGTTACGTAGTAGTGTTCTCCGCGATCGCCCCTATAGTAACTAACCGTATAAGTGTCGTAAGTCCAAAACGGCAAATAAACCCCTTGAATTTTCTCCTGTTGGGCTAGGGATTTCAAAGCAGAGGGGGCAAACCAGCGATTGCTTAGCCACTTCTGAATGCTTTCTCTGGCCTGTTTATCACTAACTTCAAAGGGTACAATTCCCTCTGGGTGCACGCTAGGGCTAGCCTTTGCAGGCTGCGTCACAATTGGAGAAGCACAAAATGGGCATTTACCCGCTACTTTCGGCGGTTCAAAAGAAACACTTGCTCCGCAATCATTGCATTTTACTTCAAGGGCTGTTGTTGATAAAGTTGTCAGCGTCGTGCGATCGAGTTGGAGATATTGTTCGTAAGAATTTTCCTTTACCTCTTCAGCAGTTTGGGCAATTGCATCTTCCCAGCCGCAGTAAGCACACTTGAGCTTTCCTGCTTGGGGGTTGAACTCTAAATAAGCCCCGCAGCTAGGACAGGGAAAACGTTTAACAGCAGGTTCAGAAGTATTCATAATGGTTAAGTGGTGATGTAATTGCTAATCGGTAATCGGGAAACCATACCAATTACCAATTACCAATTAACTAAATATGCAAAATTTTAGGCTGCTGCTGGCGGGGGAGGTGGCGGTACTGTCGCCAACAAAGATGCTAATTCTGGCACTTGCGATGCTAACTTCCAGCCGTCAAATCCCGCACGCCACACCATTACCTGATGTGTCAAACCATTTTGCAGAAGTTGATCCAATCCAAAAGGGCCTGATTGTTGACCGTTTTGGGCAATATACCACTGAGTTTGTGTTGGCGGGGGAGGTGGCGGCGGAGTTTGCGATGCTGGCGGCTGCATCATATTTGTCATTTGCTGACCTAGGGCTATTCCCATGCCAAATTCTAATGCTTGATTGCCGCCGCTAGGGTTATTTGCTGATGCTTCTATGGCGTTAGCAGCTTGATATTGGGTATATTGCTGCATATTTCCCAGAAGTCCGATTGAGGCTCGTTTGTCGAGTGCTTCTTCAACTTCAGGCGGCATCGAGATATTTTCTATTAATAGCTGAGTTAACTCTAACCCAAACTGCTGGATACTTGGCTCTATGGCAACTCGCACCTGTTCGCCCATGTGGGTGTAGTTGGCTGCAAAGTCCAGCAGGGGAACGCGGGAATTGCCAACCCAATTGGCAAAGGCACTGACTATTGTATTGCGGAGTTGATCGGTGATTTCATCTACTTGAAATAGTCCGTCAGTGCTGATTAGTTGTTTTAAGAGTTGTTCTGGATGAGAAACTTTAATGTTGTATGTGCCAAAAGCCCGCATTCGCACTGGACCGAGTTCTGGATCGCGGATAATTACAGGGTTAGAGGTTCCCCATCTCAGGTTGGTAAATATTTTGGTGTTAAAAAAGTAGACTTCTGCTTTAAAGGGAGAGTTGAAACCGTAGGGCCAACCTTTTAAGGTGCTCAGAAGGGGTAAGTTGCGGGTGTACAGTTCGTACATTCCCGGATCGAAGACATCGGCAACTTGGCCTTCGCTGACAAAGACTGCTATTTGTCCTGGCCGTACAGTTAGTTTAGCACCTTGTTTAATTTCGTTTTGGTGACGCTCGAATCGATAGGCAATGGTGTCGCTGGTATTGTCCAACCATTCGATGATATCGACAAATTCGCCGCGAATCTTATCAAAGAGTCCCATAGATTTATTTGGGGTTGTTGTTTGATTTTAGCTTCAATAGGATCGATCGCAGTTCCAGATCGCCATTGTAAAGTTTTACTGTTTGTTGCAATTCAAGTTTGTACTGAAAAATCCTCATAATCGACTCCCCAATTCACCCATTTAATCGCTTCTCTGGCTGAGTTGATATCGGGCGGGACTCGCAAAGCGTGAATAAATCCGGTGCTGGGACAAGTCATCTTTAACAGATAAATCGGCTCCACGTCAACCTTTGTATCAATTTTTAATAACGTGTATTCTTGCCAAGTATCTAATTCAACGGCTGCTAATTCGCGGGCTATGCGATCGTAACCAATTCCTTGAATTAGCACTCGCCTGATTTCCGCGTTTTCTTCCTCTAAAACCCATTGAGATTGCCATTCATGGGGGTGCAGTTTTCCGTATTTTTCCGGTAAGGTGACGCCGTGATAGGAATAGATGCTGTATCCGTCAGAAAATTGAATTGCGGGCCCTCCTTCGGCGTGGAGGCGGTGTTGGGAGTCGAAAGAGAAGATGCGGGGGCGATCGCACACAATACAAACTTTTTCATAGGGAAATATCCAGCCGCATTGAGTTGTAAAAAATAGCAGTGCTTGCCAGTTAATACCATTAGGATTGCACTTTAATACGGAAACAAAGAAGTCACAAAATGCACAAACTTCTGCCCATAATATAGGATCGATATAGCTATAAGCATCTACAGCTAAAGAGTCTTGGTTTTGATACAATTTTTCGTCTAACATATCTCGAAAAAAATCATCAATATGAGTCCAAAATTCTAGGTTAATCTGGCAATATACCTCTTCGGAAATCTGTGCGTTGAAGTTGGACCAAGCACGATCGTACACTTCCTCATTAAATCTGTCAACAAGGTTGACTCCGAATTCTTCGTATAGCTGATTAATCGCTCGCTCGTAGCCAAGAACAAGATTAGCACCTTCATAGGGGCTGCTGCAAAAAATAATTTCCGGTTCTTTTTCATCAATTCCAAGGTAAGCTTGTTTAACTGCTTTTGCTGCTTTTTCGCGATCGATAGGTGCAGTAGAATATATAAGTTTCCTCCACTTTTCATCATAAACTAGGATTAAGTTTTCTTGTTCGGGAGTAAGTTTTTCAATCATCGCTTTCCTCTAAAATCGATTCTGCCAAAGAAACCGGTTTTTTTACCGAATCTGTGGGTGCGAAAAATTTTAATAAAAAAAACTGGTTTCTGAAACCCGTGCGTAATTCCTACTTGTAATAACCTCAATCTTCATCCCACTTATCTTTAACTGCTTCCCATTTAGGCCAACCGGCACGATCGCGATTTCCACCAGCAGCTTTTAACTCATTTAATGCTTTTTTGGCAATTTGTAAATCTTCTAAAGTCTCTAACCATTCGATGATTGCTTGCCAAGTTTCGAGATCTAAGACAGCAACTTGTTTGCCTTTTATCTTGAGAAACTCAACTGACTGCAATACTTCTAATCCGGTCATTCAGGCTACCTCTATGTTGATGATAGGTATAACTTAAGTATAGGTGTCTCTCATTAATTTCGCAGCCGAACCCTAGTTAATCCAAAACCAATTAATCGCGCTGGAATATTTCGCAAAATTGGTAACTGCAAAAAAGGTGGCGGTGTAAACGGTCGATCGCTATTTAATGCCCCTTTAATAATTTGCTCCTGTACAAACGACTGAAATGCTTGAATGATGCGTGTGGGTAACTCCCGCTGTCGCTGCACCTCTGCCAAATCCCACAGATGCACGCGATCGTTTTTCAGGGAGGCGCTGAGTACATTAGCCGCGACGACAGCATCTTGAATAGCATAGTTAATTCCCACACCGCCTACGGGCGACATGACGTGAGCGGCATCCCCAATTAAGAGCAAACCCGGACGATACCAGCGGGGAAGGCGACTGGATTCAACGGACAGAAAAGAAATTTGCGACCAATCTTTCAGTTGCTCGACTCTATCTGCAAATTCTGGTGCTAATTCAGCAACAGATTTTTGCAAAGCTTCTATTCCTGATTCGCGCAATTTCTGATAGCTGCCTTTCAGAATAATGTAACCGAGTTGCCAATAATCCAAGCGGTCGATCGTGACTAATAAATGACCTCCAACAGCTCGACCTCCCACGCCGGAATCTTTGACATCATCGGCACTGCGCGGCAAACGAAACCACAGGACATCCATCGGCGGGGAAGTTTTAATCGGTTCAAAACCTGCTAATTGGCGAAGGCGGGAAAAGCGACCGTCTGCACCGACTGTGAGGGTCGATCGCACTTCATGCCATCCCCCGCGTCCCCGGTAGCGAATGCCGCACACAACCCCATTTTCTACAATCGTTTCTTGGACATTAGCTCCCATTACTAACTGAAAGCTGGGGTAGCGCTGTGCTTCGGCAATGATGAATTCGAGAAACTTGACTTGGGGAAGGATAGTGATGTAAGGATACTTGGTTTTGAGACCGGACAAATCTACGAGCGTGGCGGTATTTCCAGCAGCTTGGATGGTGAGTTGGCGCATTTTTGTATGGGGCAATTCCAGCAATTTTTCTGCTAAACCCAATTGCTCCATAATTTCCATTACTGACGGATGCAGCGTATCGCCGCGAAATTCTCGATCGAAATCTTTGTGTACTTCTAGCAGCATGACTGGAATGTTTTGCCGCGCTAAAAGTAATGCTAAAACAGCACCTGCAGGCCCACCTCCCACAATGCAGCAGCTTGTATGCTGCACGTCAACGAGCGAGTGTTCTTGAGAGGATTCTGAATTCTGAACAGAGTTGACAGTCATATTTGTATGTTCCTGTTTGCTCAACAATCCTGCTAGCTGCTTTTAGTTTAGCAAAACGCATTAGTTAATCTATTCTGAAATTTTTTTGGCTGTCAAAAGATGAACATACACTGCTTTCCCAAGTTGACACTCCTACTCCTCGCAGGATCTGGCATCCACCAGCGGAGCGATCGCAACCCAGCCAATCCCAGCAACCTGAACCGCAGGTGAGGCAATCCCCCTGCAGCCCCCGCTTCTCGACGCGGTACAATAAATGCAATCATACTTAACGCTTATATTGAAAAGGCTACACACAACGCCACAGGAGACAACTGACGCATGGGTAAAGTAGTTGGCATTGACCTCGGAACAACAAACTCAGTAGTAGCCGTCATGGAAGGCGGCAAACCGGTTGTGATTGCCAATGCAGAAGGGATGCGGACAACTCCCTCGGTAGTCGCTTTCACAAAGGAAGGAGAACGCCTTGTGGGACAGATGGCCAGACGCCAGACTGTTCTCAACCCGCAAAACACCTTTTACGCCGTCAAGCGGTACATCGGACGCAAATATACCGAACTGACTCCAGAATCAAAGCGCGTCCCTTACACAACTCGCCGGGACGAAAACGGGAACATTAAAATCAAGTGTCCCCGCCTGAAAAAAGATTTTGCCCCAGAGGAAATTTCGGCGATGGTTTTGCGGAAACTGGCCGATGAAGCCAGCCGCTATCTCGGACAAGAGGTAACGGGGGCTGTAATTACTGTTCCCGCTTATTTCAACGACTCCCAGCGACAGGCGACGCGGGATGCGGGACGAATTGCGGGACTTGAGGTCAAACGGATTTTAAATGAGCCGACAGCGGCTTCTTTGGCTTACGGTTTGGAGAGGCGAGAAAGTCAAACTATTTTAGTGTTTGATTTGGGCGGCGGTACTTTTGATGTGTCGATTTTAGACGTGGGAGACGGAGTATTTGAAGTTAAAGCAACTAGCGGCGACACTCAATTAGGTGGCAATGATTTTGACTCCAAAATAGTTGACTGGTTGGCAGATCAATTCTTAGAAAAAGAAGGAATAGATTTGCGACGGAATCGGCAAGCTTTGCAGCGCTTGATCGAAGCGGCAGAAAAAGCCAAGATTGAACTGTCGGGAGTCGGTGTCACCGAGATTAATTTGCCGTTTATCGATGCGAACGAAGATGGGCCTTTGCATCTGGAAACGCGGCTGACTCGCGGTCAATTTGAGGGGCTGTGCACAGATTTGGTGCAGCGGCTGCGGCGACCAGTCAAACAAGCTTTGGCGGATGCAAATTTGAGTCCTTCTCGCATTGATGAAGTTGTGCTAGTCGGCGGTTCGACTCGCATTCCTTTGGTGCAGGAAGTGGTTCGCAGTTTGATAGATCGAGAACCGAATCAAAATGTGAATCCCGATGAAGTTGTGGCGGTGGGTGCGGCAATTCAGGCGGGTATTTTGGGTGGGGATGTCCGCGATGTGCTGCTGTTGGATGTGACGCCGCTGTCGCTGGGTTTGGAAACGATCGGCGGGGTGATGAAAAAACTGATTCCTCGGAATACTACTATTCCCGTCAGGCGATCGGACATTTTTTCGACTGCTGAAAACAACCAAACTGTGGTAGAAATTCACGTGATCCAAGGGGAACGGGAATTAGGCAGAGATAATAAGTCTTTGGGACGGTTTAAACTAACTGGAATTCCGCCGGCACCGCGAGGGATTCCGCAGGTGCAAGTAGCTTTTGATATTGACGCTAACGGGATGCTGTTGGTGACTGCTTTGGACAAAACTACCGGCAGGGAACAAAGCATTACTGTGCAAGGTGCTTCGACGCTGACTCAGCAGGAAGTGAATCAAATGATTCGCGATGCGGAACAATTTGCTCAAGCCGATAAGTTGCAGCGGGAAAAGGTGGAAAAACGCAATCGCGCTGAAGCTTTAGCTTATCAAGCCGAGCGGCAGTTGCGGGAAGTTGCGCTCGATCGCGGAATGCAGTTTGCTCAAAGAACCCGCCAGCGAATTGAAACTTTAATTCGCGAATTGCGAGACAGTTTGGAACGCAATGATGAGCGGGGAGTTGACCAAGTTGGTTCGGATTTGCAGGATGCTCTTTACGATTTGAGCCGGGAAGTTTCCGCGTTTGCGATGGATGACGATGATGACGATTTCTTTGAGTCTGTGAAGCGGACTTTTACGGGCGACAGTACCAAGCGGCGCAGCGATGACAGCAGCTATTATACCAATCCTAAGCCGTACAGGCGATCGACTGTCGATCCAATTCCCGATCGACCCTACGATCGACCCTACGATCGACCCTACGATCGTATGGGCGATCGTATGGGCGATCGTATGGGCGATCGTAGAAGCAGTGCTAATCGCCCCACTCGCCCTTATCAAAATCAAAGCGACGATTGGGATGATGACGACGATTGGCTGTAATTGAAGGAAGAAGGAAGAAGGAAGAGGGAAGAAGGAAGAAGGAAAATAACGGATTTTCAGCAGAGAATTTGTGACCGATCTTTTCCTAATTCTTCTCAGATCCTTTCTTTCTTCTCTCCTACACTAGACTTCTTTGAATTAAATAAAGATTACTATGATAAGTAAGGAGAAAATTATGTTGTATGACCCATAGAGAACAATACATCTGGCAGCGGAGTATTTATCTTTGTCAAGTTTGCTACGAATTAACTAAATCTTTTCATACGTCTGAAATTTATGGTATTACCAGTCAAATTCGCCGTGCATCTGTATCAGTACCCGCTAACATTGCGGAGGGATATGGGCGTGTTACTAGACAAGAGTATATTCGATAGTTGCGAATAGCTCTCCGTTCGCTCAGAGAACTGGATACTTATCTAGTTATTTCTGAAAGAGTAGGGTTAGCAGCACCCGAAAAAATCTCACCAGTTATAAAAGAAGCAGATGAACTCACACGATTAACGATCGGTACAATCAACAAACTACAAGGATAAAACCTCATCCTTCTTCCTGACATCCGTTACATCCGTTACAGAATCCGTTGCCGAACTTCCCTCTTCCTTCTCCAACTATGCAGAATTTTCGCAATTACTATCTAATTTTGGGAGTGCCCAAAGATGCCACGGCTGATGAGATAAAAAAAGCTTATCGACGGCTAGCCAGACAGTTGCACCCTGACGTAAATCCAGGTGATAAATCTGCTGAAGATAGGTTTAAGGATATTAATGAAGCTTATGATATTCTTTCCGATCTAGACAAGCGCGCTCAATACGATCAGTTTAGTAAATTCTGGAAACAAAAGGGATTTCAAGGAAAGCAAGGGGTGCGACTTCCCAATTTCAAAACTTGGGGAAATGGTAAAACTACCCGCAAAAAACCGGCCGAGGATGTCGATTTTAGTGATTACTCGGATTTTAACAAATTTCTCGACCAAGTGCTCGGAAGGCGCCGGGAAGTGAGGATGGCGACAGCTAATGATACAGCGGGAGTAGCCTCCTCTGAACCGTGGAGTACGGCTTCTAAGAAAACGAGTTATGTTGCTAATTCTCGCCCACCGAGAAGGGATTTCGACGATCGCGAAATGCGACGAGAAACAGACGATCGCGAAATGCGACGAGAAACAGACGATCGCGAAATGCGACGGGAAACAGACGATCGCGAAATGCGACGGGAAACAGTCGATCGCGAAATGCGACGGGAGATAGTCGATCGCGAAATCAGAAGGGATATAGCCGATCGCGAAATGCGACGGGAAATTAGGGAAACAGTCGAGCGCGAAACGAGAAGAGACATCGAGGCTAGGCTAACTCTGCCTTTGGAAAGGGCTTATTCGGGCGGTACCGAGCGAATTCGTTTGGAAGACGGGCGAGCTATCGAGGTAAATCTGCCTCCTGCTATGGTATCAGGCCAGCGGATTCGCTTGCGAAATCAAGGTATTGGCGGCGGAGATTTATATTTGAAAATCACGGTTTCTCCCCATCAATTTTTTCGATTGGAAATGTCGGATGTTTGCTGCGAATTGCCACTGACTCCCAGCGAAGCGGTGTTAGGCGGAGATATTGAAGTACCGACGCTGGACGGCTTGGTAAAGATGAAATTGCCACCGGGAGTAACGTCTGGAAAGCGGTTGCGGCTGGCTAACAAGGGCTATCCGACGGGAAATGGCGATCGGGGCGATCAATTGGTAGAAATTCAGGTGTTAATTCCCAAAGAAATTACTGAAGAGGAACGGGAATTATACGAAAAGTTGCGGCAGGTTGAGTCTTTTAAACCGCGTCAGGATTTATCGGTTTAATGTAGAGTAAGCAAGGTGCCAGTTTAATTTTGTAGGGGCGCAATAATGCGTGCCTTACTACTAATTGTGTACGAAAAATTAGGAGATGCTTGGCTAAATTTTACTGACATATCACATTTAGCCACTTGGCTGTAAATAGATGATATCAAATCCGTGGGTATACCAATTATTCCTCTTATTCCTCTCTCTCTTCTCTAACTCAGCGCCCTCTGCGGCCTCTGCGGTTTAATAATTCCGAAACAACCGTAAACGATAGGATTTGTCGCCAGAATAGCCGTTAGCGCAGCCCTCGAAGAGGATCGCACTTTCAGCAATCCTGAATCGCATAAGTAAAATTACTGTTGTGATTATTCCTGAACTAGCAGAGAATTAATAATAAGGTAATTTTCCCACAATCAGGAGCAGTCTGCAGCGATGACTCAAATGCCACCTCAATGCAACAATCTGCAAGAGCAAGTTGACTCTTTACTGCAACTGCTGCGTCAGGAATCATCTTTGCGACAACAAGATATCACGGCGGTACAAGCTTCTCTGAAAAAGGCAATTTCTCCTGAGTTTGAAATTGTGTTTGCTGGCGCTTTCAGTGCGGGAAAATCGATGCTGATTAATGCTTTGCTGGAGCGAGAATTGCTCTACAGTGCTGAAGGACACGCGACAGGTACGGAATGTTATATCGCCTTTGCTGAGCCGGAAAAAGAGCGCGTTGTTCTCACTTTTTTGAGCGAGTTTGAGATTAGTCAGCAAGCTTCTGTGCTTTGCCATCAGTTAGGTTTAGCTACTGAACTTAATATTAATCAAACAGATGTAGTGTCGCTGTTGTCTCAGGGATGTAACATAATTATTGAAACGGAAGGCGGCGAAAATAAATCCGAGGTAGCAAAAAAAGCTAAGGCTTTGATGCTGCTGTTAGAAGGTTTTGAGGCAAATCGCGATCGCATCCAAACTCTCGAAAACGCTACCTACTCAATGGAACAGTTTAACTTTTCCAATCTCAAGGAAGCTGCTAGCTATGCCCGTCGCGGTAGCAACAGTGCTGTACTCAAGCGAGTTGAATATTACTGTTATCATCCGCTGCTGCAAGATGGCAATATTATTATCGATACGCCGGGAATTGATGCGCCGGTGCAGCGGGATGCAGAATTGACTTATGATAAGATTGAAAGCCCCGATACTTCGGCTGTTGTCTGTGTTTTGAAAGCGGCTTCGTCTGGGGAAATGACGACGGAAGAAACCGAGTTGATGGAAAAAACACGGGGAAATCCGGGAATTCGCGATCGGCTTTTTTACATTTTCAACCGCATCGACGATACTTGGTACAACACTCAACTGCGACAGCGCTTAGAAAATCTGATTAATTCCGACTTTCGCGATACTGCCAGAGTTTACAAAACTAGCGGATTGTTGGGATTTTACGGGAGTTTGATTCGAGGGACAACAGGGCGCGATCGCTTTGGTTTAAATACAATCTTTGCCAGCAGTCAAGGGCGAGTTTCTGGAGATGATAAATTAGATTCAGAATTGCTCGGTAATAGTGAAGAAACTCCGCAATTTGTTAGTGAATTTAATCGCTACTGTGCGAATTCCGGCAAGTTGTCTCCGAGCAAATTTCGCATTTCAGTTAACAGTTACGAAACACCAAATGAAAACTACGTGCGGATTCTGGCAGAACAAGGACAACCATTAATTTCTCAATTAATTCAAGATAGCGGTATCGAAGATTTTCGCACAGCAATCACCCGTTACCTCACAGAAGAAAAACGCCCGCAACTGTTCAAAAATTTAGCTGACGACTTAGAAGACTTGTGCATTCAACTGCGGAAACATTACCAAACAATTCAGCGGAACTTGGACAGCCAGCCCCGCGAAATTGAAGCAATGAAAGCACAGGAACTTTTGCGACTAAATCAAGAGTTGCAGCAAGTCGGACAGGATTTTCGGGAACATATCGCCGAAGAAGTCAATGAAATGATTATGAATAAATGCGATATTTTCGATATAGACTTTCGGCAACTGCAATCTCGGATGATCCGGCGCTTGGATGAATTGTTAGACGGATTTTCTGTTGAGGCGGCTTACGGACGCACTTTGCGGAATCATCCCCGCAATGCGACAGCACCTTTAATTGCTGTTTTAGTTGAGGCACTTTACTATTTAGCCAATCAGTTGGAAGATATTTTAGTAGAGGCTACTAAGTCACTGGTTGATAATTATTTTCAGTATTTGAAAGATAGCGTTCGCAAGTCGGAATACTATCGATTACTCTATCGGTTGTTGGGGAACGACGGGGGAATTGAACAGCAGTTAGAGGAGTTATCAAAGCGGGTTTCTGATGCTTTGGTAAATGCGGCGGGCGTTGAGTGCGATCGCTACGTGCGAGAAAGTCCCCGTTTTTACGACGAAGGCACATTTTCAATTTATCAATTCCGGGAAACTTTGCAGCAAACTTCTCAAGGTTTCGACTGCGAAAACATGGTAGATGCCCAACCGGCAATTCGACAATTATTGCGGCTAGATTTTGAGCCAAAAGTATCGAGAACTATTCGGCAAACTTTCCGCCAAACTGTCAACCAAACGCTGAAAGAGCATTTGTTGCCGCTGGCCCACAAGCAAGCTGATGATATTTTGCAGCAATACAGTCAAGCCCGCGATTATTTGGAGCAAACTTTGGCACAGGAGGCGGAGGAAAAGATTGCTGGGAATCTGCGGCGGCAAGCTGAGAATGAGCAAAAGATTCAAGAGTACGATCGGGCGGTTTCTGGAATCAATAGTTGTTTGCAGGCGATGAAGTTGCACGAGCATTTGTTGCCTGTAATTGGACAGAATGATAGCGTTTCGGGGGATGGTGAATAATTGAAATCCGGGTGAATTATATTCACCTGGTTTCTTTACTGTGTTTATTGTGATATAATAGCCAACAAAGAGCGACTTTAATCCTATGAACATTCGCCAAAAACTTCTAACAATAATCGAGCAACTTCCCGATGATAAGTTAGCAACACTTCTCAACCTAGCGCTGTTCTTGAAAAGTGGAAAAGAACCTATTCAGCCGATGCTTGTATCCCAAGCTTATCAAGATTGGCTGAGTGCGGAAAATGACATTTATGACGAAATATTTGCCGATGAACTTACGACGCGGTGATGTAGTGTTGGCTCAAGTGCCAATGCCTTCTACTCAGCTAACACAGTTTAAACTGCGTCCGGCTGTGATAATTTCGGCAGATAATTTCAACCAAATTCTTGACGACGTGATGGTTGTACCTTGTACTTCTAAGACAACTCGCCCTTTGACTGCCGCTCAATATTTGATAACAGGAGATGAAATTGTATTAGCTGGTATTAGAGTTGAGTCTGTAGTTAGGTGCGAGTCTATTTTTACCCTTAACAAGTCAATGATTACCCGGAAACTGGGTTCTCTTTCAAATGAGGCAATAAACCACGTTAATCGCTGTTTGATGGTAGCTTTGGAATTAGAAAGTGTAGTAGATTAAATAGGACTTACGCGAGGCTGGCAAGAATATGGAAGATAAATTTGATTTGCACAACTGCGGTAATGATGATGCTTTATCTTTTGGTAACGCAATGCTTAAAGTAGGAAAATTGAAGGAAACAGTAAATCAAGTTTTGCCGGAAAATGGGTTGGGACAGACACTCATTCAGTTGTTAAGCCAAAAGCAACTAAATATTGATGTAGGTTCAAAGACTCATCGATATGTTGCTTATGAAAACTGGTTTGGTAAAGGTATAGATTGTGAAATTCTCAGAGTGGGTGCTCAGGGCTGGAAGAAAGGAAAGATTAAGCTCAAACTCAATGTCACTATAGAGTTTTGCCCCGACGAACCCGAAGTAGAAGAAACACCAGAAAACAACGAGTCAGAAACTAGCCAACCAGAATCCCCCCTCGATGATTTGCGCCGCCAACTTCTCAATCAAGAAAACTCACCCAGCTAATCCATCAAACATCCGCGTTAATTCGCGTTCATCTGCGGTTAAAAATCATCATGTCTAAAACCCCTAGAATCCCGATTCCCCCAGAAGTCAGAAAATATGTATTTACTCGCAATAAATACCAGTGCCAAAGCTGCGGCCAAACCAAACTAGAAACCCAACTGACGATCGATCATATCATCCCCCTAGCGCGCGGCGGCAGCAACGACATCAGCAACTTGCAAACCCTCTGCAGCACCTGCAACCAAAAGAAAACCGACAAATTAGACCCGCGCTTCCGCCGTCACTTTGACCTTTGATTTTGATATTTAACAGTATAATAAAATCAGCATTATTCATCTCTCTCTTCTCTTCCTCTGCGTCCTCTGTGCCCTCTGCGGTTAAAAAATCCTACCATCGATAATACCGATAAGGATCGTCCCCCTTCTCAAAATCCGTTCTGTAATCCCAGTGATAAAACTCCCGACTCGCACCGTTAAACACAGATCCATCCGCCTTAAAACTCGCCCCTAAATTAGCCAAAATCTGAGCATTTGCCCTGGTTTGCCGCCAGCGAGTAAAACGCAAATAAGTCTTACTATCAGCATTCAAACTATCCGGTTCAATCTGAGAAAAAATCGCCACACCCTTGCCAACTTTTACCCGACTTAACAAACCGTCAGCACCGACTTCTCCCCCAGACTTAATCAACCAAGTATCATAAAAAGAGCGCGATCGCAAATCTGAAGCACTAACCCCCTTCACCTCATCCCAACTCGGAACCGCCAGCGAACCCCCGAAATCCTGCGCTTGCTGCAAACCCATGCCCAAATCCGCAACAGGCACTTGACGCGGCAAGAAAAACGCCTTCCCGCCAGCATTTAAATAACCGCGCAAATCTGCATCTTTCACATTCGCTTCTCTCCCCACAATCACCAAACCAACATCCTTAGAAAGCGAACTAGCGCGCTGATAAATTACCCCCAAACTCTCCAACTTTTGGGCATCTTCATCTCCCCCTATTAAAACCACTTTATCCGGCTTTCCAACCACCGGAGAATTCATCCCGTAACTCACAATTTGTTGCACTAACTGCGCCGCCCCAGCATCTACAGAATAATGGTCTTCCAAATCCAACTCGTTTAAAATCAGCCGCCCTTTTCCGTAATCCAATTCCATCAGCGGCGAATAAGCTAAATCAAACTCAGATTCCAAAATTGGGCGCCAACCGCTGCGGTGCGGCTTCTCAATAGAAGCGCTACTGACACCGCCGCGATTTCCCCAACGCCAGCCGTACCAAGGTTTATTTGCCGGACTCAAATTAGGGCCAGTTTGGATGGTATCTGGATAAGCTTCAACCAGCGTGCTTTCCCCCGCCCAATCCCGCAAATCTTCACTGTCTAAACCGCTAATTGCCGGATGGTTGCTGTCAACTGGATAAGCGCGGCGGCTGACGTGGGCAGCAACCCGGAAACCAGTATTTTCCAGCCATTCCCGGCGCTGAGGAAACACAATTGCTTTGCCGCCGTTTCGGACAAAACTTTCTAAACTTCCCGGCAAGTTTTCCCCGCTAGAAAACGCTTCCCTACCGATAATTAATAGCGATGAAACTTGCGAACCATTCCAGGGTACAACCTGATGACCTAACTGTTTTAACATTGCTGATGTTTTGCCCGCTGGATCGAAGATTGTCACCGAATCTTTGATGTTAGATTGTTTGGGAAAAACGCGGAAAGCAAATGTATCAGAATGCGATCGCTCGCCCACCCGTGCAGTCAAGCGTATTTCGCCGTCAGCTTTGCTAGAAATGGTATTTGGCAAATTTACGTCTATTGGGAAAAACAGCGTGCCTGCCGGAGCAATTATCCCTTTGTTATCGCTTTTTTTTACTTCTTTCCCCCCCACCAAAACCCGCCAATTAAACGAAAATTCTTGCGCCGCCCGCGTATCGTTAATTAACACTACTTGCTTTGCCAGTTTTCCGCCCACCAACAAATTGTGATCTTTCGCAGTAAAAACCGGGCTAGCACCAGCAATCCAAGCCAAAGTCGAGCTATTATTCTTCATAATTGCCTCGCCCCCTGGATGAACAGTGTAAGCTTCCGGCTGCAAATAATTCAGAAGATTATTCGAGACTTGCTTCAAATAAACTCCCCGGCGACCCGGTTGAAATTCCCCAATCTCCACCTTTTTTTTGCCAGCTTCGGAAACTTCCCAACCATGTCCGTCATTCCAAGGAATCATCCCCCCAGACATTCCAAAACTCCGCCAACTCCGCCAAGTATTTGTACTGAATAACTGCTGCAACTTTTGAAAAGCTGGTGCAAAATCTAACTCTTTTTTACCATGCCAGTTTTGATACTCCTGACCGCTGACAAATTGCTCGCGAATTTTAGATTTATAAGCCGTCGTTTCCAAATCGTAAGCCTGCTTGCCAAAATAAATTGCGGCAAACTCAGTCATCCAAGGTTCGCTGAGAATCACCTGACCAAAACCTTTGCGGTTCCGCATCATCGTTGCGTGCAGAGGAGTCCCAAACTCGACTGCCATGTAGGGCATTTCTCCGGTTTTACTCCACTCAGAAATCCACTCTTCCCGTTCTTGCAAGGGAATCATATTTAAATAAGTATTCAGCGCATAAACATCACCGAAGTGGGCGCCTTGGTGTACCATCACAGGTCTGGTTTGGTCTGCCGATTTAATCGCACCTATAGCGTCATTTCCTAGGGGAGTGTTCACCCGCAAACGCTGGTTTTCGGAGGGGCTGAGAGTTCCTTCTACTTTGCTTTTGCCGATGCGACGGGGATTTAGGTCGTCAGCGTTGCCGAAAAAATTAGGACTTGTCGCCCACATTAATACTGATGGATGATTGCGGTAGCGGCGCATTTCTGTCACCATTCGGGCTTTCCAGCGGTCGTTCCAGTAAGGGTTTTTCCACTTGCCGTTCCAAGCGATAGGACTAATATCTAAAGCGGGGGCCATAATGGGAAAACCTTTGAGGTCTGCTCTTTCGGAAAATAACTCTCGGAAGTGCCATCTACCCCGTTCGTCGTGATTCCAAGGCCACATTTCTGTTATGTTAAAACCTGCTTTTACGTAGCCATCAATTAGGCTATCAGCAACTTCTAATGTCCCGCCTTGCCAAGTATCCGAGTGCAAGATTGGTCGCAGCCGAAATTCAGTTCCGTTTAAGAAAAATTTGCGCCCTTCTATCCAAAATTCGCGGAAGCCAAAAGGTTGGTAGTATTGCGTGTCTATGCCGCTGCCTTTTACTTCTAATTGCAGGGTGTAAAGGTTTGGTTGCCCGATATCCCAAAGACGGGGATTTGGCCAATTCCACTGAACTTGTAGGGTTTGAATGGGTTTAGCTTGAACCTTGGCATTTGCGGTAAATTTTTGTTGTACTTTGCCTTTTTCGTCGAGCATTTCCGCGATTAATTCAACTTGACCGTTTTGGGCAACGTCTTTGAGTTCTACATCTAATTTAACTTGCTTTTTTCGGGTGGAAGTTTGGACGAATACGTCGCTAATTAGCGGGCCGGGGGGAAGGCTCAGAAGTCGCACTTCGCCGATGATTCCCCGCGATTGCAAGTTGGCTTTTTCTGTGTAGATTTCTGTGGGACCCATGATGACGGCTTTTTCCTTTTCATCGGATACTGCCACCACTAAAATAGATAGGGTGTTTTGACCTGGTTTTGCTACTTTGGTAATTTCAATAGTGCCGTAGGGCCAGGGGATTTCACCGCAGCTAATGCCGTTGACAAAGATGACTGCATCGGTGCTGACTCTGGCTAAGTCGAGAAAAATTCGGCGGTTTGTCCAGTCGTCGGGAATGTCTATATTTCTCTGATACCAAGCTTTTGATAGTTGTTTGCTGTTGAAGTTTTCCCAATCTTTGCCGCTGCCGCGAGTGATGATTCCGGGTACGGATTCGTTGTTTTCTTTTTGCCAGTCTCCGGGTACTTGGATGGAACCCCAATTTGGGGAGACGGGGGGGTTTTGGGGGTTGCCAACGGCGGGGACAAATTGCCAAGTTCCGTTGAGATAGATTTGGGATCGTTTGTTGTCGATCGCCCCGGCGGCCAGAGTGGTAAGATTGGGGAAGCCGATCGATATCGCTGAGTTGCTGGCGAAGTTGGGATTTTGCAGAGCGTAACCGACAAATCCAAAGAGGGTGGCGGCTGCGAAAAATAACCCGATAATTTTTGCCAGCTTGTGATTCACTCGCTTATTGCTCCCAGAAATTAGATAATCTAATTTTTCCCTGAATCTATGATAGCAGTTGATTCAGCATAAATCCCCCTGCCAATCTGTCTCTGGGAAGATGGCACAAGACCCACAAATGTGGTTTTGTATAGAAAAAATAAATACTTAGTTTTAACTAAGTTTTAACAAGGTTGTTTCATCAACACAAGCAATAGTGCGATCGCGCCATCGCTACAGGTCAACAAAAATGAGCCAGTTTGAGGTATTGCCCTTACCCATTAAATCTTACAGTATTGCTACATTTAGTGCCGGCACGGCTTTACTGCTGACAACTCTGTTACTGTTTTCCTTCCAGGCAGCTCCTGCAATCTTACTTTTGGCCGCTGCAATGGTTAGCGCTTGGTATGCTGGCTTAAAGTCCGCAGCACAAAAACTAGAAATAGAACGTAATATTATTTCCAAAGTAATTGACACGACGGCTTGCTTAATTGTAGTTCTCGACAGCCAAGGACGGATTGTCCGCTTTAACCAAGCTTGCGAAAAAACTACAGGCTACTCGACAGCAGAAGTAATCAATAAATATGTGTGGGATTTGTTCTTAATTACCGAAGAAATAGATCCAGTTAAAACTGTTTTTACCAAGCTGAAAGTCGAAAATTATAACAGCGAATATCAAAACTATTGGCGCACTAAAAACGGCGACAAGCGCTTAATTTATTGGTCGAATACTGTGACGACAGATGGCGAGGGTTTGGTAGAATATGTGATAGGAACGGGGATCGATATTACTGACCGCAAAGAAGCAGAAATAGCCCTGGCTTTATCCTACACTAAGCTAGAAAGTCGTGTTAAAGAACGCACAGCAGAACTAACAGTAGCTCAAGAAGCACTGCAAGCTCAAGAAGAACGATTTCGCTGTTTGAGTTCGTGTTCGCCAGTCGGCATTTTTATGGCAGATTTTGAGGGGCGCTACACCTATGCAAACCCTCGCTGTCAGGCTATTTGCGGCTTGAGTTTGACACAACTTTTAGGAGACGGTTGGGAGAATTGCATTCACCCGGAAGACAGCGATCGCGTATTGAGCCGATGGCTGGATTATACTCGGCAAGGTGGGGAATATGCGATCGAGTATCGCCTGCAAACACCACAGGGGATTGTCCGCTGGATTAACGTTTGTTCTTCGCCGATGTACTCGGACTCCGGCGAACTCATCGGATACGTGGGCACGGTGAGAGATGTCACGGAAAGACAACAAGCGCAAGCAGCATTGGCAAGCAGCGAACAGCAACTGAGAAGGCTGCTAGAAAATACGCCAGACATCATTATCCGCGCTGACAAAGAACAGCGTTATATTTATGTCAATCAAGCAGTGGAAAGAAGCCAAGGAAAACCGCTTTCATTCTTCCTGGGTAAAACCTGTCAAGAAATAGGAATGTCGCCAGAAATGTGCCAGATGTGGGATGAAACCCTGCACAAAGTGTTAGAAACAGGTCAAGAAGAAATTGTCGAATTTCAGGCTTTCTCAACTAACGGCATCCGAAGTTACCAATCCCGCGTAGTTCCCGAATTGGACAAAAATGGCGTACCAGAATCGGCCTTAATTGTCGCCCGCGATATCACAGAAATAAAACTTGCAGAAACTCAAAGATTGCAGTTAACAATCGAGCAAACAGCGAGGGAAAAAGCGGAAATAGAACAGCAGCGCTCGGCATTTTTAGCAGAAGTCAGCAAAATGCTGGCTGATGCGTTTGACGGGGAAACGGTGCTGCAAAAGGTAGCAGAATTAGCAATAAATTCGATCGCCGACGGGTGCTGCATTCATTTGACCGAAACCGACTCAAGCGTGCGTCGAGTCGCTGCGGCTCACGCAGAAGCCTCTATAGTTGATAGTCTGAATAACTTGAGAATCCGAAGTTTGAGCGCCGACAATGCTGTTAACGGCTATCCGCTGGTAATCCGCAGCGGGAAATCCGAACTAATTACCGAAGTGGATGAGGAGATTATAGCAGCAGGAGCAGAAAATGCCGCAGAAATGGAAATATTGCGATCGCTCAATATCGGATCTCACGCTTGCGTACCGCTGAAAGCTCGCGGGCGGGTAATGGGTTCCATCACTTGCTTTACGTCAAAGTTTGGCCGCCGCTACAGTGCAGAAGACATGGCAATGCTAGAAGATTTAGCATACCGCGTGGCGATCGCCCTAGACAACGCCAGACTTTACGCAGAAGCGCAGCAAGCACTATCTCAAACATCGCAATCTTTTGCCTTAATTGACGCATTGTTAGAAGCATCTCCCCTAGCGATTTGCTTTATGGATCGCGAAATGCGCTTCATCCGTATCAATCAAGTATTAGCCGAACTCAACGGTTTCTCGATAGAACAGCATCTCGGTCAAGACTTCCGGCAATTGTTGCCCGAACATGCAGCCAAATTTGCGCCGATAATTCAGCAAGTTTTAGAAACCGGCCAGCCTGTTTTAAACTTAGAAATGAGCGGCGAACCTGATGGGAAACCGGGATATTTCGGTTACTGGCTCGCCAACTACTACCCAGTGAAAAATGAAAGAGAAGAAACAATCGGAGTCGGGCTAATTATCACAGATATTACCGCAGCCAAACAAACAGAATTAGCTTTGCGGGAAAGCGAAATGCGCTTCCGCAGCGTGGTAGAGTCTAACATGATCGGCATCGGTTTCTGGGATGCCAGCGGCGAAGTTACGGACGCTAACGACGCCTTGCTGGAAATGATTGGATATACGAGAGAAGACTTAGTTTCAGGACGGATTAGCTGGATCGATATCACGCCGCCGGAATACGGAGAACTCGATCGCGCCGCCACCGCTCAAATCGCAGCAGGAGTAAGTTGCGCGCCTTATGAAAAAGAATACATCCGCAAAGACGGCACGCGCTTCCCAGTTTTAGTGGGCGGCGGAAACTTCCAAGGATGCACAGACAAAGGAGCATTCTTCGTACTCGATATCACCGATCGCAAACAAGCTCAAAACCAACTTCGAGAAAACGAAATACGCATTCGCCGCCAACTAGCAGAACTCGACTTAGTTTACAACACAACACCAGTCGGGCTGTGCTTTCTCGATACCAATTTGCGCTACATCCGCATGAACCAATGCCTTGCTGCGATCAACGGCCGCACGATCGCAGATCACATCGGGCGCACCATCAGAGAAGTGATACCCGAAATTGCCGATATGGTAGAGCCGATTTACCGCCAAGTGCTGGCGACGCAAACCCCCGTACTCGACTTGGAAATTAAGGCCGAAACCAAGCAACAGCCGGGAGTTTTGCGGGATTGGCAAATCAGCTTTTACCCAGTGATCGATGAATCAGGAACACTGCTGGGAGTTAGCACGGTGGTTGCCGAAATCACCGATCGCAAACAAGCAAAACGGGTAATGCAGCAAAGCGAAGCGATATTCCGGCGGCTGTTCGAGTCAAATATTTTCGGAGTCGCGATCGGCGATTTTAGCGGCCGCATCGCCTACGCCAACCAATCCCTGCTCAACATGGTCGGCTACACCCGCTCAGACCTGCTCTCCGGTCAAATGCGGTGGGACATTATGACCCCTCCCGAATACCTGCACCTAGACGCCCTGGCGGCGCAAGAACTGCGGGCTAAGGGAGTCGCAACTCCTTTCAAGAAAGAGTACATCCGCAAAGATGGCAGCCGCGTGCCGGTTCTGATGGGCGGAACCACTCTGTGCCCGGACGATCGCGAACCAGAGACGATCGTCGCATTCTACATCGACTTGACCGATATCTCGCGCGTCGAAGCAGAACTGAAACACAATCAAGAACGGCTGCAAATCGCTCAGCAAGCAGGGAAAATCGGAACTTTTGAATGGAACATCCAAACCGGCGAGATCGCGTGTACGCGGGAGTTAGAGGCTTTGTACGGGCTGCCGGCCGGTGGTATCGACAGCTATCAAAGTTGGGTGGAAATGGTGCATCCAGACGATCGCGCTTTGACTCAACAGCAGGTAAAAGCTGCGGCGGTGTCTGGGGAAGAATTAAACATAGAGTTCCGCATCTGCCGCCCGGACAAAAGCGTGGGCTGGATTGCTTGCAGGGCGAAGGTGTTTCAGGACGATCGGGGTTTGCCTTTGCGGATGATCGGGGTGAACGTCGATATCACCGATCGCAAACAAGCAGAAGCCGCGCGATCGCACATCCATCAAACTTTAGAAGCCTTGATTCAGGCTTGTCCCCTAGCAATTACCGTTTTGGACTGCGACGACGGGACTGTGAAAATGTGGAACCCAGCGGCAGAGAGGATTTTTGGCTGGCATGAATCAGAAGCGGTAGGTCAATTCGTGCCCTGCGTTCCCGCAGACAAGCGGGAGGAATTCACGGCTAATTTGAAAAAAATTCGCCAAGGAAAGGCGATCGCCGGCATGGAAACCCACCGCCAAAGGAAAGACGGCAGCTCGATCGACATCAGTTTGTGGGCAACTCCAGTCCGCGACAGCAACGGCAACATCAACTGTATGTCGATCGTCGCCGACATCAGCGATCGCAAGCAAATCGAGGCCCAACGCGCTCAGTTGCTCGAGCGCGAACAGGCCGCGCGGGCGGAAGCAGAAGCTATCAGCCGCCGGAAAGACGAGTTTCTAGACTCTCTTTCCCACGAATTGCGAACGCCTATAAATGTGATTCAGGGGTGGGCGCAGATCCTGCGCGCCCACCCCTACAACCCAGATAAATTAGCTTCGGGTTTGGAAGCCATCGAGCGTCAGTCGAAGGTGCAGATCCAGCTAGTGGAAGATTTGCTCGACGTTTCCCGGATTATTCAAGGCAAGCTGACCCTGAAACCCGGCTGGTTCTACATGGTAAGGACGATCGAGGCCGCTCACAATTCAGTTCGTTTGGCAGCCGAAACCAAGTCTGTCACCGTTTCGTTAGAACTTGACCCCGCAGTCGGCTTGATGTGGGGCGACGCCCAGAGGTTGCAGCAGGTAGTGTGGAATTTGCTGACTAACGCCGTGAAGTTTACGCCTTCGGGGGGAAATGTCGAACTGCGCTTGTCTGCGGTAGCTGTTAGCGATGCCTCACCACCCAATTACGTGCAAATTACTGTCAGCGATACCGGAAAGGGCATTCCTGCTGATTTTCTGCCCTACGTGTTCGATCGCTTCCGACAAGCAGACGCCTCGAAAACTAAGGCTGAGGGCGGTTTGGGACTGGGATTGGCGATCGTCGAGCACTTGGTGCAACTCCACGGGGGCACTGTGACTGCGGAAAGTCCCGGTAAAGACCAGGGTGCGACATTTACGGTGACACTGCCATTCAAACAGCCTCGGAGTAAGCAGCCGCAGTTGAGAGGAGAAAGGAAATCCCATCCAACGCCTCCGGGTATTTTGGCTGGTTTAAAGGTGTTGGTAGTTGACGACGAACCCGACAACCGCGAGCTTTTGATGGTTGCCCTCGAACAGTGCGGGGCGACTGCGACGGCGGTTGCTTCGGCTGCGGAGGCGATCGACATTTTACAGCAGTCGCCGCCGGATATTTTAGTCAGCGATATCGGTATGCCCGTTGAGGACGGCTACTCGCTGATCCGCAAAGTGCGATCGTCCGAATCCGACCAACTCAAGCGCTTGCCGGCCGTGGCGCTGACAGCTTATGCTAGCGAAGAAGACCGCGATCGGGCGATCGCCACTGGTTACAACGAACACTTAACAAAGCCGATCGAACCCGCTCTCTTCGCCGCCGTTTTAGCCAAGTTAACAAATTTACAGTAAGGCGATCGGGTTCGATGAACGCACAAATAAGATCGTTTCTGTTTGATTCCGATTTGTATGATCTTAAATCTTTTAGGAGCGGGTTTACTAATAATAATTGCCCATAATCTACAATCTTATAAACCCGCCACCACTGCCTTTTTATTAACCACATGATGACCGATATACGCAAAGCAATTAGAAAACTTATCACAGTTTTTGCCAGTAAAAATGAATCAAATTTCCAACAGCTAGAAACACAACTAACAGAAGCAAATTTTTCCATCCGCGTCCAATCTTCGCTAGTAGTTGGCTGTATTGAACCGGGCGGCAATTTTCCCAGTTTTTAGGGCGCGCCAATTGCCGGGAAAGGCACGCTACAGCAGTTAAAATAGGATTATCAGCGCAATTGGTTTACGCCCATGCCCATTTATCACTTCAACCGCCTAACCGCCAAATTTTTCAGCAAGCTTCCGCTGCGAACGGTTCTGATTGTTCCGTTAGTTTTGCAAACGGTAAGTGTAGTTGGGCTAGTGGGCTATCTTTCTTTCAAAAGTAGTCAGGAATCAGTCGAAGAGGTGGCGCATCAGTTAATCGAACAAGTAGCAGAGCGAATTAGCGATCGCCTCACCGATAATAATGGACTGTCGGCCATCAATACCTTTCTGGCTGGGCTGCACTTCTCGGCTTCAGGACAAACTTTTATTATGGATCGATCGGGCAATCTGATTGCCACATCGACACTAGAAACACCCTTGGTGACGCCCGCAAAAAAGCAACCGACGCCATTGCTAGCCACCAACAGCAAGGATGCCCGCACGCGAGATATTGCTCGACAACTCGCCAACCGATTTGGTAACTTCCGCACCCTGCAAACAACCGAGAAATTGACCCTGGCGAACAAGGGCGATAGGCAGTTTGTCCGCCTCACTCCCTATCGAGATTTCCGTGGTTTGGATTGGTTGATTGTGGTGGTTGTGCCAGAGTCTGATTTCATGGGGCCGATTCAAGCAAATACGCGCAACACATTGTGGTTATTGGCCGGTACGCTGCCGCTGGCGATCGCGATCGGATTGTTGACTTCCCGTTGGGTGACAAAACCAATTATGCGCTTGAATACCGCCGCCAAAAATGTTGCAAAAGGAGAATGGGATAGACCTTTAGAAATTAGACGCTTGGATGAAGTCGGAGAACTCGCCCATTCCTTCAATCTTATGGCCGTGCAACTGCAACAGGCTTTTGCAGACCAAAAATCTTTAAATGAAGCTTTAGCGCACAGCGAGAGCCAACTCAAGCAATTTATCGAAGCCATACCTGCAGGAGTATCTATTCACGATGCCTCCGGTAAAGTCGTGTACTTCAACGAAACTGCCAAGCATTGGCTCGGCGTAGAAACTATCCCCGATGCGACTTTAGAAGAAGCCGTAGAAGTTTATCAAATGTACCGCCAAAACCAGCCGTATCCAATTGAAGAACTGCCCGCATTCCGAGCACTGCGCGGCGAAACCGTATTCGTTGAAGATATAGAACTTTATCGAGAGGGGAAATTTATTCCTTTTGAGGTGCGCGCCACACCCATTTTCGACGAAGGCGGAAACATTATTTATGCCATCAATGCTTTTTATAACATCACACAGCGCAAACAATATGAAAAAAGCTTAAGCGACTACAATCGCACTTTAGAAACCGAAGTTGCCGAACGTAGCTACGCCTTAGCTGGTGCTAACGAACTATTACAATCTGAAATTGCATATCGCAAATTGCTCGAACAAAAACTTTACAGTTCTACTGAGCAATTTGTGAAAATATTTGAGTCTATTACAGATATTGTATTGATTTTTAATGTGCAAGAAAAAACTATCCAAATTATACCTACAAAAGGGATTTTTCAATACAACTATCACACGAATCAGATCGACTCCATCATCGAACAATTTTTTGATGAGGAAAGCGAGGAGATTTATTTCGCTCAAGTTCTACAGGCATTGGAAGTTCAACAAACTATTAGTTTTGATTACAGTCTGCAGATTAATAACCAAGAAGTTTGGTTTGCTGCTAAAATTTCGCCGCTGTCGGATAGCTCTGCGGTTTGGGTAGCGCGCGACATTAGCGATCGACAGTTGGCGGAAGCCCGACTGCTGGAAGCCCAAAAAATTGCCCATATTGGCAGTTGGGAACACGATATCGCCACAAAAAGAACTACTTGGAGTGAGGAACTATATCGCATTTATCAGCTCGATCCTACTCAAAAACCGCTGCCAACCGAACAATTAATCGAACGTTTTCATCCAGAAGATCGATCGCGCTATCTGGCAGTGGTGCGCGATCGAGCTATGTCGGGGCAAAGCTTTGAAATTGATCTGCGGCTGATCCGAAGAGATGGCTCGCTCAGTTACATAGAAGTTCGAGGGAAACCTGTTTATGATGAAAAAGGGCAGTTGATCCGTTTGTTCGGCACTGTCTTGGATATTAGCGATCGCAAACAAGCCGAGTCAGCTTTGCGAGAAAGCGCCCGGGGAGAACAAGCCATCGCCCGATCGATCGATCGCATCCGTCAATCCTTAGATATTGACACAATATTCAAAACCACAACCTCGGAACTGCGACAAACCCTAAAATGCGATCGTGTCGGTATCTATCGCTTTAATCCTGATTGGAGCGGAGAATTTGTTGCCGAATCAATGGCTGCCGGCTGGATATCTCTGATGCAACCTGACGATTTTAGTGTGCCAAACACTCTCGTCGAAGACTCTCGCTGTACCGTGAAAACTATGCAAGCCGGCGGTACACCAGTGCTGGATACCTATCTACAAAAAAATCAAGGCGGTATGTACGCTAGAGGCGTTCCTTACCGCATAATTGAAGACATATACAGCGCTGGCTTGAGTCCTTGTTACCTAGAACTGTTAAAACAATTTCAAGCTCAAGCCTACGTTATTTTCCCCATATTTTGCGGCAGTCAACTTTGGGGTTTGCTAGCCAGCTATCAAAATTCTGGACCCCGCACTTGGCGCGAAGCAGAAATCAACATTGGGCTGCAAATTAGCACCCAATTGGGAGTCGCCTTACAACAAGCTCAATTGCTCGAAGCCACTCAAAAGCAAGCAGTGCAGCTTCAACAAGCCGCCTGGGCCGCAGAAGCCGCCAACCTTGCCAAAAGCACTTTCCTCGCAAATATGAGCCACGAACTTCGCACCCCGCTAAACGCAATTCTGGGATTCTCCCAATTGATGCAGCGCTCTACCAACCTCACTCGCGAACAACAGGAAAATATTCGCATTATCAACCGCAGCGGAGAACACTTGCTCGCTCTAATTAATCAAATATTAGATTTAGCTAAAATAGAGGCGGGACGCATTACAATCAACCCAACAGACTTTCAATTAAGCAGCCTGTTGAACGATTTGGAAGAGATGTTTCAACTCCAGGCAATGGAGCAACAATTGCAGTTAATATTTGACTGCTCTAGCGAAATTCCCGAATACGTGCAAACCGATCAACTTAAGTTGCGTCAAGTTTTAATTAATCTGCTTTCTAACGCGATTAAGTTTACCAAAGAAGGAAGTATTGCGGTAAGAGTAAGTGCGGTGAGGGAGAGTGAAAAGCAGCAAATACCAATCAGTAATTACCAATTATATTTTGAAATAGAAGACACTGGCTCCGGCATGGCTCCTGATGAGTTAGATAAGCTTTTTCAAGCCTTTGTGCAAACCAAAACAGGAACCAAATCTCAGCAAGGAACAGGCTTGGGGCTGGCTATCAGCCAACAGTTTGTCAAGCTGATGGGCGGCGTGATTACTGTACGCAGTGAAGTAGGACGCGGCACCACCTTCGCGTTTGATATCCCCGTCAGTGCCGTTGATGCCCCGGCGACTCAACCCGTAGAGCCACCGCGTCGAGTGATAGCCATGGAACGCAACCAGCCACGCTATCGTATTTTGATTGTGGACGATCAATCGGACAACCGCCAACTGCTGATCAAACTCCTCGCTGGCTTTAACTTTGAACTCGAAGAAGCCAGCAATGGCATGGAAGCTATTGAAATGTGGTCGAGTTTTGAGCCACACTTAATTTTTATGGATATGTGGATGCCCGTGATGGATGGACATGAAGCGACCAAACGCATTAAAGCCACCGTTAAAGGTCAAGCTACGGCAATTATTGCCGTGAGTGCCGGTAACGCCGAGGAAGCGCAAAGCGTTACTGTATCAGATGATTGCGATGACTTTATCCACAAACCCTTCCGAGATACAGAAATTTTTGCCACCCTGCACAAACATCTGGGAGTGCGTTACATTTACGATGAACCGGAGAGTGTTCCCGAGTCAAATCAAATCGAGGCTCTTACTCCAGAGACTCTGGCAGTTTTACCCGCAGATTGGCTGGCAGCTTTAGAGAAAGCCACAATTGAGTGCGATTTAGAGTTAATTCTGATCCAAATTGAGCAAATTCGCGATCGCAATGACGCTTTAGCTAGCGCTCTAGCCACATTGGCTAATGAGTTTCAGTTCAATCAAATACTAGCTCTCATCCATCCCGAAGCAAAATAATAAGGATATGAGATAGGTTTGTAGTGAGTACGATCGTCCTCATAAAACCCCATCGGGCGATCGTACTCACTACAAACCTATAAAGGTTATTTTACCCAACTAAATATGAATTGCGAACCAACTCCCGTCTTAAAAGGGAATATTTTAATTGTTGATGATATTCCGGCTAATTTGCAACTTTTAGCTCAAATACTCTCGCAGCAAGGGTACAAAACACGCACCGCACCCGACGGCAAACTAGCGCTGCGGTCGATCGAGTTAACTCCTCCTGACTTGATTTTGCTCGACATCATGATGCCCGGTATGGACGGCTACAAAGTCTGCGAAGCATTAAAAGCTTCTCCCACAACCAAAGATATTCCAGTTATTTTTATCAGTGCTTTGAATGAAGTATTAGATAAAGTCAAAGCATTTGAAGTTGGTGGTATAGATTATATCACAAAACCGTTTCACGAACAAGAAGTTCTCGCCCGCGTCTCAAATCAACTCGTGCAGCGCCAGTTGTTCCAACAAACACAATCCTATGCCAAAGAACTCGAACAAACCGTAACTGAACTAAAGAAAACTCAAGCTCAGTTAGTACAGAAAGAAAAAATGGCTTCTTTAGGTCAGCTAGCGGCAGGAATTGCTCACGAAATCAACAATCCCGTAAGCTTTATCTACGGCAATATTGCTCTAGCGGCGGAGTATGCGCGAGATTTGCTTCGCCTCGTTGAATTGTACCGACATTACTACCCCCACCCCGTTGCAGAAATTATTGGGGAATTGGACGAGATTCAACCCGAATTCATCGCAGAGGATTATCCAAAACTGCTGAATTCGATGACAGAAGGTGCTTCTCGGATTAGCGAAATTGTCATGTCTTTGCGGAACTTCTCCCGCCTTGGCGAACAAAAGTACAAACCAGTGGATATTCATGAAGGCATTGACAATACTTTAGTTATTTTGCAGCATCGGTTGAAGGGAGCAAACAAAACGGGTGAGATAGAGGTCATTAAAAACTACAGCCAACTGCCAAGAGTCACTTGTTACGCCAGTGAGTTAAATCAGGTGTTCATGAACCTGCTAAGTAATGCTATTGATGCCCTGGAAACTCAACCTTCTCCCCGAAAAATTACCATCAGCACTTCAGTAGGTTTTGAGTCAGAAGCTGCGCTGCACAATCACGATTCAATATTAGTCACTCCAAACAATCAATCCGTTGTGATTAACATTGCCGATAACGGTTGTGGGATGAGTGAAGAAGTGCGCCACCAGATATTTGACCCATTTTTTACTACGAAGCCTGTAGGCCGAGGTACTGGATTAGGGTTGGCAATCAGTCACGATATTGTAGTGGAAAAACATCGAGGTCAAATCAGTTGTATTTCTACTCCGGGTCGAGGAACCGAGTTAATTTTGCAGATTCCGATATCTGTTAAATTTTAATAAATTTTAACCTTTTAAAATTTAATCAAACCCAGAGAATATATCACATAGATTGTACGCGAGCATCTGTAGGGAAACGGCATTAAGCTGTAGTGCATTTAAATTGTATATTCAGGGCGGGCGGGACACCCCACAAGACTTTGATTTTTTTGACACACAATTTCAATGCCGCAACAGCTTATTGGTATTCACTTAAGGTAAAACCGATATTCCGCCAGTCCGTCAGGGAATTCATTCCCTGGCGGACTGCCGGGTGAGCGGTATTTACTTTAAATCCAGCAATCCGCTAGTTTTTAGCTTGGGATTAAACCGGATTTCTTCAGTTACGCCGCGATCTTTCAATAGCGATAAAATTTCATTTTCCACACGCCGCGCGACATTTTTCAACAATTGATCTTTGGCAATTTCATCTGCGAAGATACCTTCATAATTTGCTGTTTCTTGGGCGGTCATCACTGTTTTGGTGTCGATGGGATCGTTCCACTTGGCAGCATCGGCACCGTTACCCTGGGGTTGGGAACCGTTTTCGGCAATCCAACTTTCTCTAATGCTTTCTAGAATAGTGCGGCTGGGCTTGTCAATAGTTTGGACTTTCAGCCAGTAGCAATATTGGGTTTGGCGTACTAAATGCTGTTTGAGGCTGAGGTAAATGTCGCGAGAATAGCCGACAAATTGCAGGACCTTCTCGCTGTCAAAAATCGCGTAAACGCCGATTTTTCCGTGGACAAAATCGGGTAATTTTCCCTCAGAGTCTATGTATGGAATGAATTCTAAGCTGGCGAGAGATTGAATGTCTTCTGTCATCCGATTTTAGATTTTAGATTTTAGATTTTAGATTAAACCACAGATTAACCAGCCTTTACTTAACTCTTGAAAACTCGATAAATTGCACAGAGGCGGCTGGGTTTAAATATTTTGGCTTGGAACATGAAATTAGGCGGGACGTTGACGATCGCAAAATCGCTCGATTCGTGATACTTTTCAAATTCCGCAGGCATTCCCTTCGGCGTCTCGCTGCTGTAAGGGACTGGCTGAAAAAGTAACTCGGCAAACTCAATGCGCGAGCATTGCAATTGTAGCGCTACTTGTTTGACAAAGCTTTCACCGGTTAACAAACCGAACAGTGCAGTTTTAGCATCGGGTTCGAGGACAAAACTGCTATCGTAACTTTCAATAATCTTAAGACCCATTTTCTCTATACTCCTGACAGACGGCGGTGAATGGTTATCGGTTAAGTGTTTTGAGCGATCGACTTATTTTGAATTTTACCTGACACTGACCGTTTTGAAGGCAGAAGGTATTCGGCACGAGGTCAATAAAAATACCACAATCAGGAAATTTTGACAAATAGCCCTGATTTATTTGCCGATCGCTTTTATCATGTCCGTATCGCCATCTATCCGACTACGACTAAAAGGCTATGCAGAAGATTGAAAAAGCATCATTCCCAGCTTCCAGAAGTGCCCCGAACCAGCCGGACTGGCTAGAATTGGTAGAATACGCCTCTGTTGCTGGTTCAGCGATTGGCACGATTGCTGCAGGATTGTCGGGCCAAATTGTCTACGCTGCCGCCCCCTTAACCGCAGCACTTTCGCTGAATCTCGCCAATCGCCAGCGTTTCGAGCAACAAATGCAACAAAAGGCAAATTCTGCGATTGCGGACGTACAGGCTGCAGTAGAACGTCGCTCGCAGCAAGTTCAGATACTACCTGGAGAACCTGCGGAACTCTACACCGCCGTCTCCGACTTGCGGCAGAAACTCCAGGGCTTGGAATCCGGCGCCATCGCCGAGGTACAAGCTGCCGTAGCCTCCCTCGAACGCCAAGCCCAGGCGCTGCCGGCTGACTCTCAGGAAATCTACACCACTCTGTCCGATTTGCAGCAAAAACTCCGCATTTTGGAAACTAGCGCCCTCAGAGAGCATGATTGGGAAAATGTCAACGTCCGATTTTTATTGATGGGCGAAAAGTTAACTGAAGTTAAAACTATTACGGCTCAGTTACAGGAGCGATCGAACGAAGTAGACTTCGATACAATCCAAGGTTCTCTCAAGCAATTGCAGGACTTGCTCGATCGACCCACAATAGACACAGGGATGCTGCAAACCGAGATTCAGCAGTTGCAGCAGCAAGTTTCCGAATTGCAGAGACAAAATCAAGAAATTGTCAAGCCTTATTTGCAGCGTCTGACTCGCGCCGTGAAGAAACTATCAGCAAATTAGCCTTAGTTATTAGTTTTTCGTAGGGTGCTGCGCGCGTACCTTCCCGGATTCTTTCGTAGGGTGCTGCGCGCGCACATTACCAATTACCCATTACTAAATTTTTGCCAAGCTTGCCAGAAAACATAAATCGATAAGATTGCCAAGAGCGATCGAAAAGCTAAACTAACAATACGATCGGGCAATCTCGGCAAAAACCGCGTGCTCACCTGCGCGCCCAACAAACCGCCGCCGCCAAGAATTAACCCCACAACCCACAACACATTCCCGCGCGCCGCGTGTCCCGCCGTCGCCGAAATTGCCGTGATGACGATGACGCCCAAGCTGGTTTGAATTGCGGTTTTAATGCTTTCTCCTAACAGCAAAATTTGCAGGGGAACCATAATCACGCCGCCGCCTACGCCGAACAAACCCGCTAATAAACCCGCCGCACTGCCGGTAGCAATTTTAGCAAAAGTTGGATGGAATAAAATATTTGAATTATTGGGTAATTCGTGATTGGTAATTGGTAATTGAGCATTTTCTCCTTGTCCCGCTTGTCCTCCCAGTTGCCCTTGTTCTAGTTCCGCTTTCTTCTTAGCTGTCAGGTGCTTGCGAACTTCAATCAAATAAATATTCAGCCACAGCAACAGCCCAAAAGTAAGTAACAGCAAGTAAGGCGGAAATATCCCCGCCAAATAAGCACCGATTTGTGCGGTGATGACGGCAGGAAATCCAATGCCTGCGACTTGGCTCAAGCTGAGGTAGCCCATGCGCCAATTCTGGATGCTGCCAGAAATAGCTGTAATGACGATCGACAAACCGCTAGTAGCAACCGCTTCCACCGGGGCGTACTTGAGAGCTACCAACAAAGGCACGAGCACCGTACCGCCGCCAATACCCAAAAATCCAGCTAGAATTCCGGCAAAAATTCCCGCCGCACCCAACATCAATAATTCAGTGATAGTCATTAGTCATTAGTCAACAGTTAACAGTCCACAGTCAACAATCAACAGTCAACAGTTAACAGTTAACAGTCAACAGTTAACAGTCAACAATCAAATTTTAAGAATCATTAGTCGTGCCGTCGGGCATAATTGCCCGCCTCAAATCTGCATCGCGGAAGTTAGTTCGATTGAGATTAGCGTCAATCAAAACCGCTTCCACCAAAACAGCCCCGCTAAAATTAGACCAGCACAGCTTGGCCCGGTACAAATTAGCTCCGCTCAAATTAGCTCTTGCCAGGGTTGACCAACTCACATTAGCAACTCTCAAATTAGCATTGCTCAGATTAGCTTCGCTCAGATTAGCTCCCACCATCGTTACTTGGCGCAAGTCTGCACCAGCCAAGTTGGCCCCGCTCACCATCGCCCCGCTGAGAATTGCCTGATTCAGGTTAGCTCTTTCTAAAAGCGACTCGCTGAGGATGGCATTTGTCAGGTTTACCGCTTTGAGAGTTGACCAACTCAAATTTGCCTTCATCAAATTAATGCGAATCATGCTAGCGTCGGTTAAGTTGGCCGCAAACAAATTCGCTTCGGTAAAGTTGGCTTCGGTCAAGTTAGCTTCGGTCAAATTAGCCTTGGTCATGTTGACTTCTCTTGCCATTGAGCCGCGCAGGTTGGCTCCCATCAGGTTAGCCCCGCTGAGATTGGCGCGGCTCAAATCGGTACCGATGAGATTTGCTTCGCTGAGGTTGGCTTCCGTCATATCCACCCCTGCCAATTTCACCTCACGCAAGTTCGCTCCCGTCAGGTTAGCGCCTTTGAGGTTTGCGTCTTGGAAATTCGCTCTGGTAAAGTTAGCCTCGCTGAGGTTTACCCCTTTTAAGTCGGCCCCGACGAGGTTAATCTCTCGAAAATTTCTTTCTCCGGCCGCATATTGCCTCAGAATTCGATCGGCCTCCATGTCATTCGCCTCGCAATTTTTTTTAAACGTTAGAGTGATGGGTGTTACCACATCATCCCAGATAACTACGGTATTCACTCTGCACGCTGTACTATCTGTAGAATCTTTGCATTGCTTTCCGGGCAGTGGCACTGCTGTGCCACTGCCTCTTAAAGGGCATGACCGGAAATTTGGGTGCAAGCCCCGTCCTTCGCTCGACGGCTTTAATTATTTTATTGAAAAAGCGTCCAGACGTTCGCTCATGGTTGTGGTAGAATCAGGTAGGAGGATAGAGCAACTGTTTAATTTAACCTACGAATTCAAACTTAAACCAACAACGGGACAGACAGCAATCTTTGAGGATTGGCTAGAACAATGCTGTCGCGTTTATAACTACGCATTAGCTGAACGTAAAGACTGGTTTAAGTCTCGTAGTTGTCAGATTAACGCTTGCTCTATCCGATCTGAGTTCATCATCGGAGCCGAAACAAAACGACCCACTTATGCCAGCCAGTGCAAAAGTTTAACTGCGGCTAGGGCAAACATACCCGCTTTGGCTGATGTTCAGGTACACGTTCTACAACAGACACTGAAAAGACTTGAAAAAGCTTTTGTAAGTATGTGGGAACAAAAGCACGGTTTCCCTCGCTTTAAGAAACCAGGAACAATGCGATCGTTTGTATTCCCACAATTGGGGGTTAACCCCGTCCAAAATCAAGCGGTGAAGCTTCCTAAGATTGGTTTGGTTAAGTTTCACCAATCACGTCCTATCCCTGATGGCGCAACGATTAAGCAAGCAAGGGTAGTTCGTAGGGTTAGCGGTTGGTACGTGATGTTAACGCTGCAATGGGATCTGTCAGTGCCGTCGGTCATGCCTCACGGTAAAGGTATTGGGATCGATGTTGGATTAACTAATTTCATAGCAACTTCTAACGGTCTTTTAGTCAAGCGCCAAAGATTTTTCGTCGATGCAGAACGCAAGCTTAAATTGCTGCAACAAAGTGTCAGTCGGAAAAAACTCGGCTCGAACAATTGGCGTGAAGCTCAGAAGAAAGTTGCCAAACTGCATGAGTACGTTGCTAACTGTCGGAAAGATTGGCATCGCAAATTATCTCATCAAATCTGCAAAGACGTGGGGATGATTTTCGTTGAGGATCTGAATCTGATTGGGCTGTGCAAGGCGATGCTAGGGAAACATTGCTTAGACGCAAGCTGGGGCCAGTTCTTCACCATCCTAGAGCAAACTTGTTTGAAATATGGCGTGTACTTTCAAAAGGTAAGCGCCCACAAGACAAGTCAGACTTGCCCTAACTGCCTAACTGAAACGGGTAAAAAAAAGCTGTCAGAACGTACTCATTCATGCTCGAATTGCGGCTATACAACCGACAGAGACGTTGCAGCAGCCCAAGTAGTTCTAATTAGAGGACTTGCAGCCGTAGGGCATACGGTCAAGATGCTTTCTGAGGGTAAATTCGTCGGAATCCCTGCGAAGAAAGAATCCCCATGCCTTTAGGCTGGGGGATGTCAAAAATATCAACGCTTCTGAGAAAATCAAACATAGGGTAAAACTCTCGGCACTGGGCAGTAAAACAGCCAGCAGCAAAGAAAAACAGAAAACTGAACAACAGACAACAGACAAAGGAAATTTTAAAATGCCTGAAAATTTGAGAAGCCAAGCTGTGACTGGGGGCGTGCAGCGCGCGCCCAACCGAGCAATGCTGCGGGCAGTCGGTTTTGGTGACGGCGATTTCACTAAGCCGATTGTGGGGATTGCCAACGGGTACAGCACGATTACGCCCTGCAATATGGGATTGAACGACCTCGCTTTGCGGGCGATTGCGGGTGCAAAAGAAGCCGGCGCCATGCCACAGATGTTCGGTACGATTACTATCAGCGACGGAATCTCGATGGGAACTCAAGGGATGAAATATTCTCTGGTTTCGAGAGATGTAATTGCGGATTCCATCGAAACTGTTTGCAACGGCCAAAGTATGGACGGGTTGCTGGCTGTCGGCGGTTGCGATAAAAATATGCCGGGGGCGATGATTGCGATCGCCCGCATGAACATTCCTGCTATTTTTGTTTACGGCGGCACGATCAAACCAGGACACCACAACGGACAGGATTTAACCGTTGTCAGCGCTTTTGAAGCAGTCGGTCAATTCAGCGCGGGCAAAATTGACGAAACAGAACTCAAAGCAGTGGAAGAGAAAGCTTGTCCGGGTGCGGGTTCCTGTGGCGGAATGTTCACAGCAAATACGATGTCGAGTGCTTTTGAAGCAATGGGCATGAGTTTGCCTTATTCTTCGACAATGGCTGCTGAGGATGCCGAAAAAGCTGACAGCGCTGCCGAATCTGCAAAAGTTGTGGTGGAAGCGATCCGCAAACAGTTGTTACCGAGCCAAATTTTGACTCGCAAGGCCTTTGAAAATGCGATCGCGGTAATTATGGCGATCGGCGGTTCAACCAATGCTGTGCTGCATTTATTGGCCATTTCCAATGCGATCGGCGTTGAACTGACCCTCGACGATTTTGAAACTATTCGAGCGAAAGTGCCGGTGCTGTGCGACCTCAAACCCAGCGGCAAATATGTAGCAACCGATTTGCACAAAGCCGGCGGCATTCCCCAAGTAATGAAAATGCTGCTAGAAAAGGGTTTACTGCACCCAGACGCGCTGACAATTAGCGGTCAAACTGTTGCTGAAGTGTTGGCAGATATTCCAGCCGAACCCCGCACCGACCAAGATGTCATCCGTTCTTGGAACAACCCGCTTTACGCCCAAGGACATTTAGCAATTTTGAGAGGAAATCTGGCAACCGAAGGAGCCGTTGCTAAAATTAGTGGCGTTAAGAAACCGCTAATTACCGGCCCGGCGCGGGTATTTGAATCTGAAGAAGATTGTTTGGATGCAGTTTTAGCGGGCAAAATTCAAGCCGGAGATGTGATTATCATCCGCTACGAAGGGCCCAAAGGCGGGCCGGGAATGCGCGAAATGTTAGCACCAACTTCGGCAATTATTGGCGCCGGTTTGGGCGATTCTGTAGGATTAATTACTGACGGGCGCTTCTCTGGCGGAACTTACGGCATGGTGGTCGGTCACGTTGCACCCGAAGCACAAGTTGGCGGGACAATTGCTCTGGTAAAAGAGGGTGATTCGATTACGATTGATGCTCAAAATCGCTTGTTGCAGCTCAATGTTTCTGATGCAGAATTGGAGCAGCGGCGCGCTCTTTGGCAGCCTCCTAAACCTCGCTATACTAAGGGCGTTTTGGCTAAATACGCTAAGTTGGTTTCTTCTAGCAGTGTCGGTGCTGTGACTGATTTGGGTTTGGGTTAAAGTAGGAATTTTTTTAACCGCAGATGAAGCCAGATAAACGCAGATGAACGCAGATAAAATCCTATCTGCGTTCATCTGTGTCCATCCGCTGATATCTGCGGTTACAAAATTCCCAAGTTAACTGCGCTGATTCAAAAAGCGGCCTGCCATCGACATGGCGTCAGTAATATCTACGTCGCCGTCTCCATCTGTATCTAAAAACGTATTCAAAACGGGATTTCCGCCCTGGGCTGGATTTTGGGCGTTGCCGCCGGTTTGTAGCAAATTCAGTATGAGCGGCACCAAAACAGGTATCATCGCCTGCACTGTGGCGTTATTCAAACCGGTTCTGTGGGCGATATCGTTCACTATCTGCGTCAGTTGGCCGACTCCGAACAAACTCTGTACCGCTTGGGGATTGGGATTTGTGCCGCTAAATTGGTTGACAAGTTGTTGAGCTTGTGCGTCTCCTGACTGCGATCGCACGTCTTGTAATGCCGATCGCACGTATCCGCCCAAAACCGACATTGCTAGCTGAGTCGTACCCGCATCGACGCCCTGGTTGCCGCTCAACTGCTCTACCGCACCGAGAATGTTGCCCAACTGATTGGGACTTGCTTGTTGGTTGGGATTGTCGATCGCGCTCAAAATTTGGTCAAATAGTCCCATAATTTCGCTCCGTACAGTGATTGCTCAACTTTAAATTATAGCAAATCCTGTTTTTAAAGATTACTAAAAATAGTTTTGAGTTGGGTATTATCACTCAGCGAGTCGGGTAGCAACAGCCAGTCAGTAAGCAATCTCAGACCATTTTAGATTTGAGATTGGGAATGAATTATGACATCAGAGTTTGGAGCGTACCCTTGCAGTTGGGTGCTTTTTTTAAACTGCTATAAAAAATGATAATTTTTAATTTTTTACAGTTCCTCTCTCCTCTGACTTGGTTGGTGCGTTACCGTTGCAGAGGGAATTATATTCGCTAGGAATTGGAAGTTTGACCTGCGGATTTGGCATTGAATCCTCATGCTTAATCGGCAGGGCGATCGAAAATTCCGTCCCCGTTCCTACCTCCGACCAAAAGTTTATTGTTCCCCCATGTTTCTTAACGATAATTTCGCGACCAATGGCCAATCCCAAACCAGTACCTACACCTCTCGGTTTAGTAGTAAAAAATGTTTCAAACATTTTTTCTTGACTCTCTGGCGCTATCCCCATACCGTTATCTGAAATCCGCACTACCACTGAATCTTCGTCCAAGTATTCTGTAGCAATCACAATTCTCGGCGTAAAACTCGGTGCTTCCTGGAGTGACTCCGAAGCCAATTGTTTTTTCGCCTCGGCTGAGCTGGATTTCTCACTTTTTGCTTTCTCTTCCACAGCATCTAGTGCGTTGTTGAGAAGGTTAACAAATACCTGGTAAAGCAAACCCATATAGCCTTCAACAGTCGGAATATTCCCGTAATTTCGCACCACTTCAATGCCCTGTTTAATGCGGCTGTTGAGAATCAGCAAACTGCTGTCTATGCAGGCGTGCAAATCGACGGGATGAGGGGCTGCATCGTCAAGACGAGAAAAATCTTTCAAACTTAAGATAATAGCTTTGGCTCTTTCAGCGCCTACTTGCATCGAGTTAAATATTTTGATCAAGTCTTCTTTGAGAAAATCGATGTCTATTTCTTCGCCTTTTGCCAGCACTGCGGCAGGGGGGGTGGGAATTTCTGTTTCATAAGTTTTGAGAAAATCTAAAATATCTTCAACATAATGTCTCGCCGGGTCGATATTGGCATAGATAAAATTGATTGGGTTGTTAACTTCGTGAGCAACACCCGCTAACATCCGCCCCAAAGTTGCCATTTTTTCATTTTGAAGTATCTGGCTTTGTTGTTCAGATTTCAATTCTTCTAGCAACTGATTTACTTTCTGAATCAGTTGATTCAGCGAAGCTGCTAATACTCCCACTTCATCGGTGCTGGTAACTGGTACTTGCAACTGAAAATTAGATTCTTCAGTTACTCGCTGAGCAATTTTAGTAACAGCGGCGAGAGGTTTGGCGATCGCCCGACTGGTGAAGCCCGCCAGCACTGCTGCAACGACGATCGACAGTGCCATGCTACCCAAAATTATTTGCACCCGCAGCGCCTGGGCTCGCAGCATAGCCTCCTGCCCTGCATCTTCTTGCTCTTGGGCGCGATCGATAATTTTTGCTATATCATTGACCGCCCTATCTAGTTGCAACCCAATTTTATCTCGATCGAAATTCAACAGCAACTTACGTTTAATACTTTGTTGAGCGGGGTTATTTGGCAGTTGAATAATTTTTTTGTTAACTATTTCTAGTCGATACAGATAATTAGATAATAGCGAATCGCAAGTCTTTCTAAAATTTTCTAGACCTTCTATGTCTTCCAGATATTTATAATTTTTGACTTCAGATAGCAACCCCTTCAAATTGTAAAGATTGTTTTGTAGCTGTTCGTATTTGCTGTCAAAAATTTGCGGCTTTTCGATCCAGTAACTCAGCCCGTCTTGGCTGTTTTGCATTCGCAGTAACGCCACCTGTAACTTATTTAAAAGCTGAGTTTCTCGATCGATGTGTACTTGATTGTTAGTTCTGCGATAGTAATGAGTGCCCACCAACATCCCGATAGTCGTTCCCCCAATCGCAACACAAAGAGCCAGTGCGTAACCACTGCTGATTTTGTCACGAATACTGAGGTTGCCCAAGGAATGGGCTATATTAGCGAAATAATTGGGCTTAAGTGCCGGGGTCTCTTTGATGTTATGCTCGCAAGAGGTAGAGAGTTCTTGTGAAGGCTGATTCAGATGTTTGAGCTGCATAGATGCTAACCTGTGAATTATTCACGCACTAACAATTCAGTCTAACTTAACTCGTGGCTGATTTGAGAGTACCACAGTGATATTTAATGTGATAATTTTTGTAAATTAGGATGCTCTTAGCTTGCCTCAGAAACCCGGTTTCTCCTTTCTACTTTCAGAGCTTCCAGGAGGCACTGGTGTTACAAAACCGGGTTGATCTGTACTTAATGTTATATTTGTTTGTTAATAAAAAAGTATTGCTAGACTCGCGATCGAATAAATCACCGAATAAATAAGTAGGTAGATGCAAATAAACCAGCCTGCGGTTCCAGCGGGCGATCGACTCTAGGTGAGTTATCGTGCAAGCTACAATTGCAGCAAGAGGGCGATCGCACTTGTCCGTCCTGCTGGTGCTACAACGCCGTAAATCGCGCCTGCAGTGCGACATAATCGGGATTTGCGGGTTCGCGCAGCACGATCCTCTTCGAGGGCTTTCCTTCGGATCGCTTCGCTAACGCTAACGGGCACTTCGGCATTTTAGATTTGAGATTTTAGATTTGCAATGACTGATGACTATCGGCGTAATGTAAAAATCAAAGCATAACCCTTTTATTTGCCACTCCCCTCATGCCTTTGCCGCGCCTGTTAACCTTAATTGCTGCTTTCTGCCTCGCCCTGGGGCTGATTATTGGGCTGGTGAGTTCCTTAACAGGGCTTTACAGTCAAGTTGCGTGGTCTGCTTCTCCGCTGCTGGCTAATTTGCTGATTTTCCTGATAATTGTACTTTTGGGAACCCTAATTTTTGCGCTGGTTTACTATTTTAGGCTGCTGCAACGCCCTCGGAAAGTTAAGGGAAAACGGCCGATTACTCCGAAGGTTCCTGTTGTCAAAAGTGAAGCAGCTTCGGAAAATCTCAAAGCAATTCGGCAACAAGTCGATCGCATTCAAGATGAAGTAGCGCGGCAAGCTTTGCTGTTGAGAGCTCGCGAAATTGAAGCTAGCATGGCTCGCGGCAGCGTTCGAGTAGTTGTTTTCGGCACAGGTTCTGCGGGCAAAACTTCCGCTGTTAATGCGCTGGTGGGGCGGATGGCGGGACAGGTGGGCGCGCCGATGGGAACTACGGAAGTTGGCGAAACTTACACTCTGAAATTGAAAGGAATCGATCGAGAATTAGCAATTACCGATACCCCAGGTATCTTGGAAGCGGGAGTTGCGGGGACTTACAGAGAAGAATTGGCGAGGCAGTTGGCGGCGAGGGCAGATTTAATCTTATTTGTTTTGGACGGCGATTTGCGAAAATCCGAGTACGAACCGCTGCGGACTTTGGCGGAAATTGGCAAAAGGTCGATCGTGGTTTTTAATAAAGTTGACCTTTATCCCGACACCGACAGAGATGAAATTCTCGATCGGCTGCGGCAGCGAGTCAAAGGTTTTGTAGCAGCAATGGATGTAGTAGCCATTAGCGCCAATCCGCAAAAAGTTGTACTAGAAGACGGCACAATTTTTCAGCCAGACCCGGATATTATGCCATTAATTCGGCGCGTCGCTGCGATTTTGCGAGCTGAAGGCGAAGACTTAATTGCGGACAATATTTTGCTGCAATCTCAGCACTTGGGAGACCAAGCGCGCAAGTTAATTGACGCTCAAAGAAGGCGGCAAGCTGATAAGGCAGTAGAGCGATTTCAGTGGATCGGAGCAGGAGTAATTGCCGTAACCCCTTTGCCCGTCGTGGATTTGTTAGCGACAGCAGCAGTTAACGCTCAAATGGTAGTAGAAATTGCCAAGATTTACGGCTGCGAATTAAATATCGATCGCGCCAAAGAATTGGCATTGTCTCTAGCCAAAACCCTAGCAAGTTTGGGAATAGTTGAAGGCGTAATTCAAGTAGTGTCAAGGGCGCTGCAGTTAAGCGTAGCGGGGTTTGTACTGGGCAAAGCAATTCAAGCAGTCAGTGCCGCTTATTTAACCCGAATTGCTGGTAAAAGTTTTATTGAATATTTCCGCCACGACCAAGATTGGGGCGACGGCGGCATCGCCGAAGTCGTGCAAAGGCAGTTTCAGTTAAATCGTAAAGACGAGTTTGTCAAAGCATTTGTCAAAGATGCGATCGCCCGGGTTGTCGAACCTCTAAACATTTATCAGCAGGAATCGGAACCAGAGTTAGAAATGTCAGCCGAATTAGAATCAGAAATAGAACCAGAAGCATTGTATCAACAGCAGCAATACGATGATTGGGAAACTTACAACAACAAACGAAAGGATGACTGGTAATGAGGCATTGGGAATTGGGCAAACAGGGAATTGAGAATTGGGTAATTGCGATCGTTCAATGAGATGTTCCCTGAGTATGCTTTGTTGAATTTTATTAAGAAATTTTACAATAATTTTACACCTCGGATAGACTCCGGGGAGATCAAATCAAACCGAGCGATCGGATGGAACATAATTTTGATAAGATTTAAGCTTGATAACAAAATTTGCTATTGTGCGTCCGGGTAAAAACAATGAGCGATCGACCAATTATTCTCGGTATTGTCGGAGACAGCGCAGCGGGCAAAACCACCCTGACGCGGGGAATTGCCCAAGTATTGGGGCCAGAAAATGTCACTGTGATTTGCACTGACGACTATCATCGCTACGACAGAAAGCAGCGGGCCGAAATCGGAATTACAGCATTGCATCCCGACTGCAATTACCTCGACATCATGCAACAGCACCTCAGCCTGCTGCGTACCGGACAAGCAATTCTCAAACCCATCTACAACCACACGACAGGTACATTCGACCCGCCGGAATACATCAAGCCCAGCAAATTTGTCATAGTTGAAGGTTTGCTGGGTTACGCAACCCGAACAATCCGCGATTCTTACGACGTAAAAGTGTATCTTGCTCCTCCCGAAGAGTTGCGAACTCAGTGGAAAGTTAAGCGCGATATCATGAAGCGCGGTTATACCGAAGAACAGGTGCTGGCAGAAATAAAAAAACGGGAACCGGACTCGGAAGACTTCATTCGTCCTCAGCGCAAATCGGCCGACGTTGTAGTTAGTTTTTACCCGCCAGAAGCGGACAATGAATCCAATTTGAGCGTCCGTTTAGTGCTCAGACCGACAATTCCTCACCCTGATTTTACTGAAATTTTAGGTCGAGGCAGCGATAGTTTTCAACCTGCAATTCGCTTGGGACTCGATCGGGATATGGGCAAACCTGTTGACGTTTTGGAAGTAGACTCCCACGCTACCAGCGATCAAGTAAACGAACTGGAAATGATTTTGTGCAGCGAGTTGCCCCACCTGCGGGGGTTTTGCTCCGCCCAAGGCAACCCGGAAATTGGCAAACTTATCGGTACAACTGGCGAAGTTTTGCAAAGTTACCCGCTAGCTTTGACGCAGTTGCTAGTTGCATATCACATGATGAAAGCAATTCATGTCTATTAGTTAGTTGTTAGTTGTTATTTGTTTATTGGTTATTGGTTATTAGTTACACTAACCATTAGCAATTACTAATTTTCCTTAGTAAAAAATAACAAATAACAACTAACCGATGACTAATGACTTATAATTTGAGAGTCGGCAATTTTCCAGATGCCATCCCAATACTCTAAGGTATAGCGAACTAGCTTAGTATTGAAACTGCTACTATCGACTTTGCCATTTCGGTAAACTGTGGCATCTTCGGTGACTCTGACTTCAATAGTGGCTTTGTTCCCAGATGCTGCAAAGCGTTCGACGGATTCAACTTTTTGGACACCGTATCTGTACTGAGAATTGGTGTTTGTCAGATAGTCTATCCCTTTGACTGTATCGGCATACAAAATACCTGTAGTCATTTTAGCCAGCAATTGGCGATCGAATGGAGGAGCAAATATTTTCTGCTTTGCCTCCAACCACTTGCTAATTAAATCCGAAGCTTGTCCGAGAGTAATATTCTGAGCTTGGCTAATATGATCTTTGCAGTAATTTGTTGCAATCTGTTGTCTGGTACAAGTAATATTTTCCGCTTTCGCGGGCGGAGTCAACCACAAAGGAGTTAAGATAGCGATTAGAATTATCGGTTTCATATCTAAAGTCCTCCATCATGCTAAATTGACTTTATTTAGCCAAAATATAGGTGAGAATTATTAGCCGATTATCTCAACCTATCGTTAGTTGATCGGTAATTTTGTCTACATCATGTGCTAGGGAAATTTCGGAATTTTAATTGTATGATTATTCTCACTCGTGAGAATAAATCCTGGGTGCTCGCAAAGTCGGGTTAGCAGTGCCTAATTGCTGAAGTGGCATGGAGACTGGCAACTGACTTTGAGGTGCGGGCACCATTTCGCCTCGGAAGTCGAGGATGGTCACGAGCAGCAGGTAGGCAACTGCTAAAATTAGAGAAATCACCCCAGTGATAATAGCAATAATTTTTGAACGATCCATATTGAGAAAAAATTAAGTGAAGCTAAGATTAGTTTAACATTAAAAAAACAATTATTACTGAACTTATGCCATAAAATATAATCAGGTGCTACTTATTTAGCTTACGAAAATGGAACCTCTTGTAGATGCGCCAAATCCCACCGAGATGCCCGGAGCTACCCCTGTGGTGGAAACATTTAATCTGGGGAAGTTCTACCGTACCGGCTTCTGGATGAACCAAAAGATTGAATCGCTCAAAAGTTGCACTCTGACTGTCTCTGAGGGGGAAACTTTCGGGTTGTTAGGGCAAAATGGAGCGGGGAAAACTACGCTGCTGAAAACTTTGCTGGGTATAGTGCGCCCCACTTCTGGCCGGGCGCTGCTTTTGGGGAGGCCTTTGGGCGATCGCACTGTGAAGCAGCGAGTCGGCTATTTGCCAGAAAATCCATATTTTTACGATTATCTCACGGGTTGGGAATTCTTGCAATTTGCGGCGGGGTTATTTCAAATTCCCCCCTCGATTCAGCGGCAGCGAATTCCGAATTTGCTAGACTTAGTTGGGCTATCTCAATCGGCGGCAATTAAAAAACAGTTGCGCCAGTATTCTAAGGGAATGCTCCAACGGATCGGCATGGCTCAAGCTTTGATTAACAATCCAGATGTGGTATTTTTAGATGAGCCGATGTCGGGTTTAGATCCGATGGGGCGCTATCAGATGCGGGAGATAATTTTATCGCTGAAAAATCAAGGAAAAACAATTTTTTTTAATTCGCATATATTGTCGGATGTGGAGAAAATTTGCGATCGAGTGGCTATTTTGGCGAAGGGTGAGTTGATCTGCATTGGTGCGATCGACGAACTCTTGGGTAATACTGACACTTACCGGGTTGAAGGTAGGGGAGGCCACTTGAATATCCTGAAAAAGTGGATACCGGATATGGAAGTTGATAATGATTTGTGGTACGGTCATTTGCAGGGAGACCCGAAGGAGTTTCTTTCTAGTCTGAGCGGTACCGGAGGGCAGCTAATTGCCATGAATTTGGCTAAGCCTAGTTTGGAAGAGTTTTTTATGCAGCAACTGCAAGAAAGAGGGATTTATTCTAGTGGTTGAATTCAACACATCAAATTTCTTGTGGGCTGTGCATCTTGCCCGCCCTGACTAATAATAAGAAAACGGGCAAGATGCCCGTTCCACAAGAGTTTAATTTTCTTGTGGGGAGTAGGGGTTGGGCATCTTGCCCACCTCTGAAAAGCTAATGTTTTGTACTTCAGTTAACAAGGGCAACGGTAGATTTGCACATACTAACTCTGCACAATTCCACTGCCGCAAATACTCATATACTTCAGAAATAATCGAATTTGCTGCATCTAAATCTCCTGCTTGAGAAGCATGGTAGTGCGCTCTGATTAAGGGCTGAATATCCTCGATATCTTGCCATTCCGATTTTGGTTTGAGGGGAATGCTAATATAATAACTATAGGCTTGGCTGTGGGCGGTACGGAGATTTTCAGGATTTTGACTTAGCAGGTACTCGCCCTTTTCTCGGACTAGCGGATGCAAGTGATAGGATTTGAGGTGGCGATCGTAATATAGCAATTGTCGGCGCTTCAGTCCTTGAATAATATTTTCTTTAAGTTCATACTTGCTAACTTCAGGCATTTGAGCGCTAATTCCTGCCAAAGATAGCGGATATTCTGAGGTTTGGTAGACCGAAATTCGGCTGAGACAAGTTTGCTCGCCGTCGCCCAGACGCGCTATCATTTCATCGATCGCTCTTTCAATGTCTCGAATCAGCAACCAGTCTCTCTGGTGCAGAAAAATCCCGACATTTCCTTGAAACTCGGTATCATCTCGAATCAAGGCTGCGACGAGTTGTAAGGCTTTGGGATGTCCTGAATAGCGATCGCACATTTCGGCTAATTCCTCTGGATTTGCAGTCAGATTAAAAGATTGCAATAGGGCAACTGCGGCATCTCGATCCAATCCGTTTAGCTGGATTTCGCGGGTGACTGTTGACGGCAATTCGGCTAAGCTTTCGCGACTGGTGAAAATAATTTTGCTTTGATGTTCTGTTTCTAATAGTTGTTTGAATAACCAAGCATATTCTGCACAATCGTCGGCGAAATAACCAGCGGCTTTGGCTTCTCCTGTTTTCAAAAGTGTGTCGGCGCGATCGAAAACGAGCAAGCAAGGTTTTTCTCTGAGGATTTTGAGCAGATTTTCGGTTTTTTTGAAATAGTCATTTTGAGCATTGATGGCTGCGGTAATGTCGCCGTTGGAGAGGGTGAATAGCAGGGAGTCAATTGTGCGATCGAAGGGGGGTGCTTTGCCTGTTGCTGATTGCAAGGATTGCCAAGCGGCGCAGGTGAAGGGGGTATTTTCTGTGTGGAGTTGGCGAATTAGTTGGCTGACGAGGCAGGTTTTTCCGATCCCCGGTAATCCCACAATTGAGATGGCGGTGATATCTGAGTTAACGATAGTAGTTTTTAAGATATCGAGTTCTTTTGTGCGCTGTACCCAATTTCTGACGGGGGGTAAGTTTTCTGGGAGGGGGAAAGTGCGATCGTTTTCACTGTCTTGGGGGATATCTGCGATCGCGGCTGATAGTAATTCTGGTTCTTGAATTTCCCGCGCAACAATGTCTTGCCAGTTTTTCACACCTACAGCTTTGCAAATGTGTATAAAAGTCTCTCGTCTAATTGGTTGCTGCGTCCAAAATCGCTTTAAAGTTGCTTTTGAAGTGAGAGCAGCCTGACACCAGAGCTCATCTGCTTTATTCCATCCGAGATTGCGTCTTACCATGTCAATGATTTTTAGCCCTTCTTCGGATGCTCTGAGCAAACCTGCCATTGCGACTCCTCTACGGAAATTCTGCCTTAGTAAATAATGTTACATGATTTGGTGAGCCAAAAAGTGAGCCAAATGAGCCAAATGAGCCAAATGAGCCTTTTATGTTGAGCCAAATGGTGAGCCGTTAAGCCGATACAGATTCAGGATTCTGGAGTATTGTGAAATGATGTATTTGGCTGTCAGCTACGTTTGACGGTGCATCTGGCGGGCGATCGGGGATACAGCTTATCTGCTCTTGGGAGCAATGTAAAGTTTTATTACAAAAACTGGGCGAACTGCATAAAAAGCAGATGAACGCCCTGATAGATATCTAGGAAGGCTTGCAAGGCGGGCTTTGCTGGTTTTGACGCAACTATTTTTGTGAGGAGATGGGATTATGCAATTACTGACAGATGATATGTTGTTGGGTAGTGCAGTGGATGTGAGTGCGATCGCGCCTCTGGAGGAAGAGATCAAGGGCGATCCAATCTTGTCCTATGGTTTGGATACCCGCAGTGCTAGCCAGTTAGGGGCCAGTTCGTCTTTCATTTCGACCTTCGACGGACTAAGGGGACAAGTTGGAACGATCGATCCGTCAGCCAAATTTACTCAAATTGCTAGTACCTTCAGTTTCTCCGACATCGCTGTTTCTAAAGACGGGACGATTTTCGGAATTACGCCCACTCAGTTATTCAAAATCGATCCAGTATCGGGTTTAACTTCATATGTTGGCGATCTGGGTGCAGGTGTTGTCAACATTAATGCTCTAGAATTTGCCAATGATGTCCTCTATGCGGCTGGCAATTCCAACTTATATACAATTAATACCAGTAACGGGGCAGCATCTTTCGCAGCTAACTTAGGCCCTGGGTTTACCAGCAGTGGGGATTTAGTATTTGACGCTGCGAACAATCGATTTTTAGCCACATCGAGAGGAGATACAAGCGATAGTTTGTTTGCGGTATCTCTCACAGGTCAAGCAACGAAAATTGGTGACATTGGTATCAATAATGTTTGGGGCTTGTTGTTTGAGGGCGGAAAACTTTTCGGTTTCACAGGAGATGGGAAGCGAATTGCGATCGATCCTGGAACGGGAGCGGGGGTTTTTGATACCCTTGTCCAGGGTATTAGCGATCGAATTGGGGGAGCATCTGGTATTCAAATTAAGAAAGGAGAGATACTGTCGAGCACTCCGGGAACTATTCTGTCAGCGGATACGATAGATGTGTTTTTACCGCCAGGTGGCGAAATTACTTTAGATATTACAGTGACAGTGCCTGGGGATGCTTCTAGTTCAACCACTCGCAGCGCATTGAGTGTTGAAAGTGTGGATACTGTGGCTGCTCAGATGCCAAGTTCTTCAACGGTTAGTGCGAGTGCGACAACTGACCAGCTTCCACTTGATGTTTTTCTACTGCAAGACGCTTCGAGCTCGTTTAATGACGATCTGTCCACCTTTCGGGATTTAGTACCCACTTTAGTTGATACTCTGCTAAGCCAGCAGCCAGATACTCGCTTTGGTCTTGGCAGTTTTGTGGACAAGCCAAAGCTTCCGTTCGGAAACTTTGCAGATGATGATTATGTTTACCGCACCAATCTGTCGCTAACACAGGACACAACGGCACTACAATCAACAGTGAATAACTTGACAACTCGCCGTGCGGGAACAACAAAACCAGAGGCGCAACTGGAAGCTCTGCTGCAAACGGCACTTCGTAGTCAAGGTGAAATTGGTTTTCGTGACAGTGCTCGCCGTGCCGTTGTTGTAGCAACGGATGCAGGATTTCATCAGGCAGGAGATGGGAGAGAAGCGGGCATTACGATACCCAATAATCTCGACACGATTCTTGATGGGAATCCGCCGGGAACTGGAGAAGATTATCCGAGTATTCAGCAAGTTCGCGAGGCGTTGATTGATGCAGGTATAGTGCCTATTTTTGCTGTTACGCCTACATCAGAAAATATTTCAGTCTATAACGACCTAGTTAATCAATTAGGTTTCGGTAAAGTTGTCAGATTAGACTCGGATAGTGCTAATTTGGTGAATGCAATTACAGAAGGGTTAGATAAAGTCAGTCAGGAAATTACTCTCGTACCTGCTGATGATGACTTCAACTATGTGAAAGATATTTCACCCAAGAAATTTGAAAATGTCAAGCCTGGTGATCAGCTGAATTTTAAAGTCACCTTAAAATCGGATAGTACAGGTGGTGACGATAATCTGAAACTGCAAATACCTGGATTTGGTAATCTGGGTGATACGAAGGTTAATGTGCGAACAGAGCGAGTTCCCACCGTAGTCAATAACGATACAGGTGGAACTTCCCCAGCCATCGGGTTTATTAGGAATAGAACCTCTCTCGATATAACTTTTAGACCTCCCGTAATCATGGGGTTATTTCAAGATACAAATAATGATGGAACTCCTGATTTCACTCCTAATATACCCGTAAAGAATATAGAAACCTATGTTGTGATTCATGGAAACAAAGATAGTTTCAATAAAGGCAAAATGGCAGATTTGGCAAAAACAATTAGCGAGCAAGACAAACAAGTAATAGTTCTTGATTGGAGTGTATCCGCTGATAATTTATTACCTAATATATCAGCAGGATCGATTCACGATGTTGCCAAATTTGCCGCAGATACACTCAAAAATAAATGGAAAATAGATAGTAAAAATTTGAACCTGATTGGACATAGTTTGGGAAGTTATGTCGCATCTGAAATTGGATTTATTCTATCAAACAAAGAACCTGACAAAGAACTCAATCCCCAATATCGACAAAATCCAAATATTGACCCAGAAAATCGAGTTAACAGTTTGACGGCCCTAGACCCAGCAGCTCTTTTAGGTAGTAACGTACTGTTATCTGGTCTATCATCTGGTCTATATGATTTAGAGAATAGTATAAATTCTACTGATGTGGCGGGCGCTCAGAACCCCATTAAGTTTAGTTCTGTCTCTAAATTCTCCAGGGCATTTTGGGGTGATACCTTTTCAGGTGATGGAACTGGCTCATCGGATTATGCTACAAGTGCTAATGAGTCTATTTACATAGATTTTAAAAGACCGACTGAAAATCCTAGAGCAGGAAGAGATAATTTAATTCCGACCGATAGTCATGGTAACATTGTCTATTTATACAGAAACCTGCTAAAAAATCCTAGTGAAATTGGCTCACTTTTTAAGCTAGGTGCTGGCGAACACAAAGAGTGGAAAAAAGATAGTTACGAGGGAAACGAAGCAATCCTTGTCGCTACAGTTTACAAAGATGAACGAGAGGAAGGAGATGAAGGCAAGTTTGACTATAAACCATTTAACGGAAATGATCCCAATACAGAGCCAAAATTTTTGTTTATTAAAGATGCCCAACCTCAAAATGATGGCATAGCTTATGGCAGCACAGGAGATGATAAGTTAGATGGTATTATATCCGACACAAAGATATTTTTGGGTCTGAGCCAAGTTAACGATGCTGGCAATGATAAGTTATACGGTGACTCCGGAAATGATAGTATCTTCAGCGGTTCAGGCAATGATACCATCTTTGGCGGTCTAGGCAATGATTTCATCAATGGTGAAGCAGACAATGATCTGATTGAAGGTGGCGATGATAACGACACTATCTTTGGTGCGAAAGGAGACGACACAGTTAAAGGAGGTAAGGGTAACGATAGTTTAGAAGGCAATGATGGTCAAGACACTCTCATCGGTGGAGAAGATGACGATACCCTCTGGGGTGGTGGTGGTAACTGGGCTGATAGCCTGGAGGGTGGTGATGGAAATGACTATCTTTTGGGAGAAGGTGGTGACGACATTTTAATTGGTGGCAAAGGTTCAGATACCATTGATTGTGGAGATGGCAATGATACCTTAGTCTTTGGACTTGATGATGGTAGTACAAGTCGTGATGGAGCTGATATGATTACCAACTTTCGTACAGGTAAGTTAGGTTCTATTTCGACTGGTGATGTGCGGGGTGTTACTAAAATTAAGCTGAATGGCTTAACTAAAGACGATCTAGAAGTCGTAAAAATTGACGATAACAAGACTCTGTTATGGGGCAAAAAGAATGATTTAGACTTATATACACTGTTCAAACAGGATACATACTTCGCGATTTTGGATGGCTCATTCAATAAAGATCAATTGACCTTTATTTGAAGCATTCATCATCCGCGTCCATTCCCATTCATCTGCGGTTCCTAAAAAGAGCGAGCGCCCTTACGACAAAAAGTGCGATCGCCCTTTCTTCCCTCCTCATCCATCCGCATTCATCTGCTGTTCAAAAAAGTGCGATCGCCCTTACGTCAAAAAGCGCGATCGCCCTTCCCATACTCATGCTCTTGATTCGACGGTGGGGATAACTTGAATTAGCCCCGTGTGAAAGGCTGTGTCGTAGGTAATAACCGGCAAATTTTCGAGTTCAGCTTGTGCCATAATCATCCGGTCAAAGGGGTCGCGGTGGGCAATGGGCAGGCGGCCAGCGCGGAGGGCATGAGCTGAAGTTATAGCTAGTTCGATAAATTTGGCTCGGTGGAGGATTTGCGAATATTCCTCCACAATCTGTTTGGCTTCGGGAAGTTTACCGATGCGATATTTGGTGGCTATTTCCCAAGCGGAAACAGTGCTAACAATGATATTAAAATCGGGGTTGCGAACGATCTCGCGGCATTGGGCATTGAGTTTGGGGTCATCAAAGAGCCACCACAGCAGGATATGGGTGTCGATAAGGTAGCTTATTCCCATTTTTCCAGTTCCTCTTCTGGTAGGGGTTCAAAAAAACCATCACCGAGTTCTCCCGTCAGTAAACCAGGGGTGCGGGGCTGTGGCTGTTCCCGTCCTAATCCGAGGCGAAAATAGTGAATCAAATCATAGATTTCTGCGAGTTTGTCTTCGGGGATGTCTTGTAATTCTTGAACGATTTTCTGAATTAGCATAAATCAAATTCTCTGATGGTTGCTGGTTAATCGATCGGGCTACAAGGGTTGCGGCTTTGTCTATTATGGCTCATTCTACAGGGGTCTAAGTCGGCGACGGGCGGCGGCGATCGCCCTTAATCCCTCCCCATCCATCCGCCTTCATCTGCGGTTGCTAAAAAGTACGATCGCCCTTAACACAAAAAGTACGATCGCCTTTCCCCCATCCACATCCATCGGCGTTCATCTGCGGTTGCTAAAAAGAGCGATCGGCCTTACGACCAAAAGTGCGATCGCCCTTCATCCATGATAAAATTAAATCACAGCAGTGAAAGCTAACTCGCATAAATGACCGACGAAACTCGACGAGAAATAGCGAGACGACTAGCTAGAGAACTAGCATCAAGGACAGTCATCTCACCCATAACACCCGGACAAGGCTTTCAAACTTTTGGTGAATTTAAAAGAACGATCGGGGTGGCAGGAGCGGGGTTAGCGTGGCATCATATAGTTGGGCAAACAACATCAAATTTACAGAGATTCGGGGCAGAAGCAATACACAATACAGGCAATCTCGTCCGGCTAAAACACGGTACTGGGTCAATTCATCAGGAAATTACCAATTTCTACAACTCCGTCCAACCTGAATTAACAGGTACGAATACTCTAACCGTGAGAGGGTGGCTCAGCACTCAATCTTTTGCAGAACAACAAGACTTTGGCATTAGAGTTATTATAGCTTTCGGAGGAACAGTTTAATGCTGACTCTAGATATCCAATCAATCCTCAATTCTATTCCCAATGAAATTAGCTGGCAAGACATCGTACAGTTTGAAAATCTAGACGCTCGTGTTAGCATTGCTAATGACCTTTGTGCTAACATTATTGGTGTCAATGAAAGTACGATCGAATTGTGTCCTAATGAAAATCCTCCCGATCGTTTAGAACAACTGGTTTGGTGGTGGGTTGTGCGTCCAGATTTAGGAGCGGCGATTGCCAAAGAAGCTCCTCAAGAACTCAAAAATATTATCAGTCAATACATTCTGCAAAATTGACAAAAACCAGCGCTCGTCTGTGGTTCAAAAAAGAGCGATCGCCCTTAACACAAAAAGTGCGATCGCCCCTTTCAATTCCTAACCCGAAATCACCTCACTCAAAAGATGAGCCTGAGAACCCTCCAGACGCGGCCCGTGAATCTGCACCACCATAGAAGCCAAATAATTGCCCCAGCGAGCCGCTTGTGTAGAACTCAAACCGTTAGTAATTCCAAACAAAACACCCCCCGCAAAAGCATCCCCAGCACCCACAGTATCGATCGCCTTTACTGGAAATCCCGCCACATCAACAATCTGTTTGTTCTCCACCACCATGCAGCCTTTATCCCCATTAGTGATAAAAGCCAAATCCGAAATCTCGCTCATTTTCCGAGCGCACTCTTCCAGAGATTCCTCCTTAAAAAAGCTCCGAACTTCATCAGCATTGCAAAAAATTACATCGCAATATTCCGAAACCACCTTGTGAAAATCATCAGCAAATCGATCGACTAAAAAGCCATCCGAAAAAGTAAAAGCCACCTTCACACCCAGACGCTTAGACTGTTCCATCGTCTCAATGCTAGCCTTTCTCGGATCGGGAGCATCCCAAAGATAGCCCTCAACATAACTGTACTTGCAGTGAGCCAGTCGATCGACATCAATATCAGTCGCCGCCAGAGTAGTAGAAACACCCAAATTAGTACACATCGTGCGTTCCGCATCCGGCGTAGTCAGCACTACACAAGTACCAGTGGGCTCCTTCGACTCAGCAGCAGGATGCACGTTAAAATCAATCCCCGCCGCCAGCAAATCTTGCCGGTAAAATTCCCCGTTAGTATCCTTAGCAACCTTCCCCGAATAATAAGCTTTACCGCCGCTCTGAGCCAAACCAATCATCGTATTTGCCGCCGACCCCCCCGATCGCATTTGCAGCGAATTGTGCTCTAAATCGTGCAAAATCCCCCCCTGCGTTTCCGAATTCATCAGCGTCATCCCGCCGCGATTCAGCCCGTGGTCGAGTACAAATTCATCTTCTACCAATGCTAGGATGTCTACCAGGGCATTTCCCACGCCAAACACATCCACGGAACGGGAATCTTGATTGTTTTCTGTCATCAGTAATTTTTGGTTTACACTAATTATCAACTTTATAATAAATCGAATTCAACTCAACATCTATTTTCTTTAAGTTATCTTTATCTAAATCCCCAAGCCCAAATCGATTTCATCCAAAATTCAAAATCCAAAATCTAAAATCTAAAATCTAAAATCGATATGACTGATACTTGTCTCCCACCTCTGATTCAGCAAATGTTGGAGCCCGGCTTTTACCCGCACGGGGTGACAGAACCAGTGCAGCTAATTCAGACTCATGCTTCCTTTGTTTTGCTGACAGGAGATTATACTTACAAAATCAAGAAACCCGTCAATTTTGGTTTTTTAGACTACTCAACCTTGGAGAAAAGGCAGCATTTTTGCACCCAAGAATTGCTGATGAACCGACGCACTGCACCGGAAATTTATATAGAAGTTTTGCCCCTTATTAAAATTGGGGATTCGTTTCAATTTGGCAGCAACTTACCTGCTATAACTCCGGCTGAAGTTGCTGTAGAATACGCATTAAAAATGCAGGAGTTTCCTCAAGAGTCGCTGTTGCTTAGTTTGTTGGAGCGGGGACTGTTAACAGAGCAAATAATGGTAGACTTAGGGTGGGAAGTTGCAAAGTTTCACAGCACGGCAGTTAGTAACAGCTACATTCGCACATTTGGCCAAGTCAGTCAGATTCGTACAGCAATAGAAAACAATTACCTGATTTCCCAAAAATATATCGGCGGCCCGCAGACTCAGACACAATATGAGGAAACAAAAAATTATACTGATGCGTTTTTTGCAGAAAATCAAGAGTTATTTAACCTGCGGATTGCCCATAATAAAATTCGCGAGTGCCACGGAGATTTGCACTTGCGGAATATAGCATTCTGGCAAGATAAAATATTACTGTTCGACTGCATTGAATTTAACGAGCCTTTCCGCTTTGTTGATGTCATGTACGATGTGGCTTTTACAGTAATGGATTTGGAATCCCGGGGGCGCAGAGACTTAGGCAATGCTTTTCTCAATACTTACATCGAACAAACAGGGGATTGGGAAGGACTGCAACTGTTGCCTCTGTATTTGAGCCGTCAAGCTTATGTTAGAGCGAAAGTAACTTCGTTAATGTTGGACGATGCTGCTATTGCAATAGCCCAAAAAGCAGAGATTTCACAGACAGCAGCTCATTACTATAAACTGGCTTGGCAATACACAAAACCGCACCGGGGAAAGTTAACTTTGATGTCGGGTTTGTCGGGTTCTGGCAAGAGTACAGCAGCTCGATATTTAGCTCGCCGCACAGGGGCAATTCACATTCGATCCGATGCTGTTCGCAAACATTTAGGCGGAATTTCTTTAAACAAACGCGGGGGGGAAGATTTGTACTCGGATGAAATGACGGCACAGACTTATGGTAGATTGTTAAAGTTGGGGATAATTCTGGCTGACCGAGGTTGGGATGTGATTTTAGATGCAAAGTTCGATCGCCAAAAAGCGAGAACCGATGCAATTAATCACGCTCAATCCCACGGGTTGCCCCTGCAAATCATTTACTGCACCGCACCAATTGAAGTATTGCGAGAACGACTGCAACAGCGCAGGGGCGATATTGCCGACGCGACAGCCGAACTATTGAGTTCGCAGCAATCAGCTTTTGAACCTTTTACGGAATTAGAGCAAATTTCTGTAACGATTGTAGATACCGCGCAAGAGTTAGAGGTACAATTAAACGTGATTTGTGGGGAGTAGTTGCAGATCGATCGCCCTTGGCAATTTGATTGTCTGCTAATATTGTCAATATCTTTCTGTATTATTAAAAACAAAACTTACAGCTCATGCCAAAATTTACTGGAGACTCCAAGGGGTTTAGCCCCGCGCTGATATGGTTTGTGTTGTTTACCGTTGGGTTTCGCTTAGTAGGATGTACGCTGCCCCTGAGTCTCGGCTTGGGTGTCATCGGTGGCGTGGCAGCAGGTTTAATTGTCGCTTGGTGGCACAATGAATTACTACTCAACCCGAATATGAATTCCAAGGACAAAACCTCGGATGCTATCGTCAATAAAGAAGTAGTGCAAAGGGACGCCCATAAATATAGCAAAACCTCTAGGGGTGATGCTGCTACATTTTTTGGCTGGTTATCTGGACCCGAGGATCGTCGCTAGCACCGAAAATAGTTTTGAGTATTGAGTTGTAAGCTTTAAGTTAAAGAGTTCATAATTCACAACTCTATACTAAAAATTAACCTCTCCCGCCACCAGGGTAAGAGCATCTCAATCAGTCTTGACAAAAGGACTTGAGAAGAAGCATCATGTATTCATCATTCATTGCAGCC
>NZ_JAUBQM010000184.1:0-2251 GCF_036701245.1 Microcoleus sp. Pol14D4 | reverse complement strand
TCAGCTTGAGGCCATCAGGCCTTGTCTGAGTTACTTTGGCGATACTTGCTTATCAGCACTTATTGAGCAGTTACCTCAGTTGCAACTATTTATGCAATTAGTAAGTTGTACTGCATTTAAATTGTAGAGTTCAATGACCTTCAAAAATTGTCAAATCCTCTCTCCCTCGAACACCAGAGACCAATATGCTTGGGTTAAGAACAATCTGACTTTTAAAAGATGCATATATTGCCATAAAATCGTAACAGAGATAGAATTCGTTAGAGAGCGTTAACCCAAGCGTATTGCACCATAGACAATAGAGTTGCATTGCATTTATTCGCTCTCCAATCAGGAAATTATCTGCGTTTATTTGCGTTGAGCTGTCTTGAATCTGCGGTTAACCTATTAATCAAAGATTTAGGCAATTCAAGTCTAATCTAGATGCACAACAGGTTATTAGTTAAGTGCTGCTTCTGCATCGAGTTTGTTAACCTGCTGTCGCCGGAACAATTCTTGTGAAAGTTCGGGCCACCTTTCCAGAGTGGGGTCTTTTGCGACTACCAACTGTGCTGCTTTCCTAGCTTGCTCTAGTATGGCCTGGTCGTTGATTAAATCAGCCTTGGCAAATTCTGGCAGTCCCGCCTGCTGGGTTCCTAATACCTGACCTGGCCCTCGCAATCTCAAATCCATTTCTGCTAGAAAGAAGCCGTCTTGCGAAGTTTCCATTATCTTGAGCCGCTCTCTAGAATTATTTGATTTGGAATCGCTTACCAACAAGCAGTAAGATTGTGCCGTGCTCCGTCCTACCCTGCCTCTGAGTTGGTGCAATTGCGACAGGCCAAATCGTTCCGCGTGTTCGATTAACATGACTGTGGCATTGGGGACATCAACTCCGACTTCAACAACCGTCGTAGAGACGAGAATTTGAGTTTTATGGGCAATAAAGTTGGCGATTTCTGTTTCTTTCTCGGCGGAATTCATGCGACCGTGTAGCAGCCCGATATTGACATTGCGGAAAATATTTTCCCTCAAGTACCGATGCTCCTCAATGGCGGCTTTGAGGTCAAGCCGTTCAGATTCTTCGACAAGTGGCAGAATGATGTAGGCTTGATAGCCCAGTTGGATTTGTTGTCGAATTATTTCGTGAGCTTTGTGGCGAGTTCTACTCGTAAATAGCTGAGTTTGAATTGGCTCTCTCCCTGGTGGCAGTTCGTCCAGCAGGCTGATGTCTAAATCGCCGTGCAGTGTCAGGGCTAAAGTTCTAGGGATGGGTGTGGCGGTCATTGTCAGAATGTGAGGGCTAATGCCTTTTTGCTGCAACTTGAGCCGCTGTTGAACTCCAAATCGATGCTGTTCGTCGATCGCCACAAAACCCAGTTTCTTAAAGCTTACAGTATTTTGAATCAGTGCGTGAGTACCGATTAGCAAGGGAAGAAGCCCCAAGTTTAATCCTTTGGCAATTTCTTGACGAATCTTAGCTGTTGTGGAGCCTGTTAACAGCGTTACAGACAATCCCAGCGGCTCAAACCATTCACTGAGTTTGCGGTAGTGTTGGGAAGCTAACACTTCAGTCGGTGCCATTAGTGCTGTTTGATAACCGGATTGAATTGCTGCAAGGATGGCGACTGCTGCTACTACTGTTTTGCCGGCACCGACATCTCCTTGTACTAAGCGATTCATCGGAGTTGGTTTGCTCATGTCTGACAGAATTTCGGCAATGACTCTTTGCTGTGCTTTGGTGAGGGTAAAAGGTAAATTCTTGTAAAGTTTTCTGAGCTGTTTTCCTGTTGAGTTTAGGGAGTATCCTTGCTGTTGTTGCAAGGTATATCGGTGCTGCAATAGCCTTAATTGCAAGTAGAAAAATTCATCGAACACTAAGCGGTGGCGGGCAGATTCGAGGGTATTGCTGTCTGGGGGACAGTGAATATGTGCGATAGCTTTTTGGAGAGCTATTAACCCAAAACGTTTGCGAAGTCGTTGTGGCAGCGGGTCTTCAATAAAACCAACACAGTCAAGTGCTGTACGAATACAATGCCGGACTAGCTCGTTAGTTATGCCTTTAGTTAAGCGGTAAACTGGTACAATAGAGGTCGTGCTAGCTTTAGCATCTTCAAAGCTAACAACTTTAACTGTTGGGTTGCTGATGGTTTTACCATAGCTATCTTGTTTGACTTTTCCTGTCACTAATACAATATAGCAATCCTATATGAATTGTGAAAAGGCATCAAATCTTTTCAAGTTAGGAAAATTGAAAAGATTATATTTAGCA
>NZ_JAUBQM010000183.1:0-2261 GCF_036701245.1 Microcoleus sp. Pol14D4 | reverse complement strand
TCATTCTCTCCTGGCGCGGTGGCTCTAGTTCTTCTTTTGCCACCGTTCTCATCTTTGGTTAGTCTAAACTACAGTTTTAAGAGTCAATGAAAAATTAATATGTCAGCAAAAATACTGTTTGTGGATGATGAACCCTATTTATAATTTCTACTTTCCCAGAGATTTAGGAAAAAAATCAGCGCCGAAAAATGGCCCCTTTTTTAGGCCCACAATTGCATACAAGCGCTGGAAAGTTGAAACAACATCCAAATCTAGATAGAATAGTGACCGATCTTAATATGCCTGAAATGGATAGCTTGACTTTACTCTCTAAACTTAACCCTCTTTTGTCACTCTCGTGGTAGTATAATCGGTGACACACCCCAAAAGCATTGCCAGTCCTATGGTAGAGCCTCGTCAACCAGTACCCGCAGTCAAATTTATAGATGAATACTGTCAAATTTACCAAAACATATTTCCACAAGTTAGGAGCTTTGAATCTTTTAATTACTTACATATCGGTATTATATCGGACATAAAACGCAAAACACTACCATTAATAGCGAAAGTTATAGGGCTAAATAATCATCAAGCATCACACAATTTTTTAACACAATAACCCTGGGATGTACAATAATTAAGGAAGCAACGAAACGATTAGAATTAATATTATATGTACTGCAAGGACTTCCAATATTACTAATAATTGACGAGACAGGAGATAAAAAAGGGGATGCGACTGATTATGTAAAACGGCAGTACATTGGAAATTTATTGAGGTAAAACAGATAATGGTATCGTTGCAGTTACAGCGTATGGTGTTTGATCTGGCTGGACTTTTCCTCTATTATTTGAAGTTGATAAAGCGATAGAAAGACTGCAACCAGAAGATCAATACCTAACTAAACCTGAAATTGCAGCGAAAATGATCGGACAATTGCATGCGATGGGATTTAAATTTAATCTTGTCCTAGCAGATAGTTTATACGGAGAGAGCAGTAAAATTTTTATTCAAATACTAGAGGAATTGAATCTAAATTTTATTTTGGTAATTCGCTATAACCACAAAGCATGGGGAGTTACAGACGCGAAAGTCAAATATTCAAAGTGGCAAATATTCAAACGTGTCTTCTCAGGTTTAAGCTCGGAAGACAGATATATAAGAGAGATTATTTGTGGTGATAATCCGGAAATTAAATATTAGCAAATCACAACTGATAAAGAGGAGCTGTCCAAAAACACTACTTGGTATGTAATGAGTAAATTTCCCAAAATTACACCCAGAGAAGTAGGTAATTTTTATGGTTTAAGAACTTGGGTAGAATCTGGGGGGTGACAACCCGCCCCAAACCCAGAGTTAGTAAGGATTGAGCCAACTTGTGGTAAAAAAAGATAGGCAGCAGAATTATTACACGCTTGCCTATCCAAAAAAATAATGATACTAAGATTCTACCAGACCCATTTACAAAAATACCTGACGCCATCTCAGTTTTTGGTCATGACAACCTTGCTATCATTGATGCAATCTGAAAAACAAGTGAGATTAGAACGGCTGTCCCGAGTATTTCCGTGTCTAATTACAGCGGAAAGTCGGCGACGAAAATTACAAAGATTTTTAGATTTATCTCACTCGGGCGATCGAATTAATTTGGTTCCCATTAATTACTTATTGGTTGACCACTTATTGCCGTGTTGGTAATCGCTTATCAAGATCCATCGCTCGCAGTCAATGGGGGTGTATTAATCTGTTCATGGTTAGCTTAATCTGGGAGCGAAGAGCAATTCCGTTATACTGGTCATTGTTGCCCAAATTGGGCAGCAGCAACTTCGAGGAACAAGCTACAAATCTACAGCAAGTTTGACCATTATTTTCAGAAGATAAATTCATCGTTTTAGGAGACCGTGAATTTTGTTCGGTAGACGCAAGGATTCTGGCTGAAAGAAAAGGGTGTGTCTTTTTGCTGAAGACTGAAGAGGAATTATTGTATCGAAATAGAACATTTAGTTTGGCAACGGTTAGATGAATTAAGAATAGTTCCAGGAACCTCTTTATATTTTTAAGGTAAAAGACTGAGAAACACTCGGCATGCCACAAGATTTGATGTTGCTTGCAAGTGGAAAAGAAACTATAGGGCATGGAAGGTTGATCGAGCATGGTTTATTCTCACGGATTTAGGGTCATTGCCGGCAGCTATCGATGCTTACAAACGTAACTGCTCACCGCAACTGCATTGCGGTATCGCCAATGATGTCAGCGATAGGTATGCACTCCAGATAGGTGG
>NZ_JAUBQM010000182.1:0-2282 GCF_036701245.1 Microcoleus sp. Pol14D4 | reverse complement strand
GTAATTAACTCATAATTTTGCCGGAAATATCATTATACTATGTATTTCTGTAATTAATTCTGTCTGACTACTTATCAGGAGCACCGTTTTCGCTTGGCGCGCGATCGATCACAAGCTGGCGTTGGCTGTTCTAGGCCGCAGAACTTCGAGATTCAGCCCTAGTTTTTCTCCCAGCCACAAAGAATGTTTCGTATGGTCCGCCAGATCATCGCCGGTTTCGGGATGCACGAGAATATCTAACCCCTCGCGATGCAGCATTAACCAAGGAACGACTTTGCCAAATTGCGAGGGTAAAAATGCAACTTGATACATCGCTTGGGAGTGGGGACCAATGGGTTTGTCATGCCAACGCCCAAGCTGCACCTCAAACTGAGTCAATCCTTCGCGTACGCGCGCTGCGACATCGCGATTATCAGCGTTGAAGTAAATATGTGCGTGAAAACCAACAATTTCGATAGTGTCTTCTTTCATCATTTTCAGTGGGGTATTGAGCGGACATCTGCACAACAGGGCTGTTAATTTCAGGCTAACTTGGTGAAGGCCACTTAGGAGGTGTGAGTTGCGGGCATACAAGAGGCAGCAATCGCACTCTTAGGGATTTGGGGCATGGCCGGCGGGTTTTAGTCATGGTGACAAGAGATTCAGCCAAGCTGGACACTCGCTTCCTTCTCGAACTTATGTTAACTGTGAATAAAAACTCGAACAAATTCTCTGCTTTCTTACCCATTCTAGGGCGTCGGTTCAGTATTAGGAGTTGACAAAAAAAGGACTTTATGAAATTAGCCAGTCCATGAGTTCGACTTTATACCTGGTGTAATTGGCCGAACCTTATCCATTCGAGCAATGACATGAAGATTATGGACAACAGCGACTCGGCGTAGATCGAAGAGATTTTTCCGCTGTCCAATATAGCGAGCACGGTTCCCCTGCCAATGCCCAATATGAGCCAGAGAGTGTTCAACTGTAGTACGTTTTCTTAAGTTTTTTCGACCAATAGCAGTGGATTGACGTGCTCGCAACTCTTGCATTAAGGCTTCATCAGGATGAATTGATACAGTCCGTCCTCTTTGACTATTCGTGCAACCAGACCTCAGAGGACAAACTGCACATTCACTCGCCGGAAAATGAACAATTTTTCCGGGTTTAAATGGGATACTTACCTGATTGGGACAGCTAATTAAATGCGTATCCCAGTCAAGAAAAAAAGAATTTTTATCAAATCTTCCATAATTTCTGACTGGCCATGCCTTGCAAAATATCTGTAATTTATCATCCCGTTGTGTCACCCAATGACTAGATAAATAAGCCCGGTCAATATGTAACTCGGCTAGGTGAATATTTTGAAATTTTAAGTCACGTTCTAGGTCAACTGTAGCAGCGGATTCTGGAGTATTGGCGCGTGTCAACGCCACGGCACAAACTACACCACTCTCTAAATCTTTGAGGACGTGACGTTTATATCCATCTATTTTTTTAGAGCGGCTTTTACGCCCATGCCGCATATCGGGGTCTTCAATAGAAATGCGACGATCTTTGGCCACCCCTTTAGCAAGATTAGGAAATCCTTGAGAGTCTAAAGTCACATTTTGGGATTCAATGACTCGGGCAACATCCAGAGTCTCTTGAGCCACTTCAAACTCATCACGAGCGGGCTGGCTTTGCATCCATTATTCTACGGAATTTAAGCTATTTAGGATGACTAAGAGTGCATTTTGACGCTCTACTGGATTATCCCAGTTTAAGTCTAAGGCTGTTTTTAAGCTGGAACTATTGAGAATTGGCGCACCAGCTAACTCGGCAATTTCTGCTGGCTCCCGCCCCTGCACAACAGCTATCACACTCACCGCCTTACGCTCATCATGACCCAAGGGATTATATGTATCTTCGACTTTCCCAGCTCCCCATAAAGGTGAAGAATCTAAAGCCGCTTTCAGTTGAGATGAGCCAAACCCACCATGAGTGTTTGGCCATTTCTACGGTGCGGTCAATTAAACGTTGGTCTAGTTCTTTTTTAATTAAGCGATTTCTGAATCTCACCAAAGTGGCTTTGCTAAAAGGGGGAGTTTCACAATTGAGACAATCGAGAACTAACTGCCAACGTTGATCCATGAGCATTTCTTCAATGACTTCATCATCAGAAATGCCTAAGTAGGCTTGCAGAATAATTGCCAAGGCAATTTGTGCAGGAGGAACTGGACCCTGACCCCAGGGGGAACGCATCTTATTGAACACTGTTCATCAGTGATGAGTATATTTTCAGATAAATTCACCATTATTAGAAG
>NZ_JAUBQM010000181.1:0-2303 GCF_036701245.1 Microcoleus sp. Pol14D4 | reverse complement strand
GCGGGGTCTAAGGGCAAGTAAGCCGCTCCGGCTTTGAGAACAGCCAAAAGTGAGACGATCGCATCCATAGAGCGATCGAAACAAACACCCACTAAAACTTCCGGGCCAGCCCCCAAAGTTTGCAAGTAATGTGCGAGTTGATTGGCGCGACAATTTAGCTGCTGGTAGGTTAGCTGTTGCTCTCCAAAAACTAGGGCTACAGCGTCGGGAGTTTGTTCTGCTTGAAGTTCAAATAGTTGGTGAATGCAGGCAGATTCGGGATAATTTGTTTGAGTGCTGTTCCACTCGACTAATAGCTGCTGTTGTTCCGCTGCTTTCAAAATTGGCAATTCTGAAATCTTCTGCTTTGGATTGGCTGCGATCGATTCGAGTAAAGTCTGGAAATGTCCTGCCATCCGAGCGATCGTCTCCTCATCAAACAAATCAGTATTGTATTCCCATGCTCCTATCAATCCAGAAGCCGTATTCTCCAGGGATAGAGTCAGGTCGAACTTGGAAGTGCCGATTTCCACGGAATAAGAACTTACCGATAACTCAGGCAGTTCTAAAGAAGGAACCAAAGCGTCGTCGAGGGCAAACATCACCTGGAACAGAGGCGTATAGCTTAAGTCTCGCGTTGGTTGCAATGCCTCTACCAACTGCTCGAAGGGCAAGTCTTGATGCGCGTAAGCTTGCAGCGCCACTTCGCGAACTCTGGCGAGTAACTCCTCAAAACTGGGGTGGCCGCCGAGGTCGGTACGCAGCACTAAGGTATTGACAAAAAAGCCAATTAGTCCTTCAATTTCTCGCCGATTGCGCCCAGCTACAGGCGTACCCACTACGATGTCCTCACTGTTTGTATAGCGGGAGAGTAAGGTCTGAAATGCCGCCAAAAAGGTCATAAACATAGTGACTCCCGCTCGCTTGCCCAGAGCGGTAAGTTCCGCGCTCAATTCCAGGGAAAGGGCTGCATAGTAATATCCTCCCCGGAAGGTTTGAACAGGCGGTCGCGCTCGGTCTGTGGGTAATTCTAATAAAGCTGGAGCGTCCAATAGTTGTTGCTTCCAGTAGTCAAGCTGGGTTTGGAGTATTTCTCCTTGCAGCCACTGCCGCTGCCAAAGAGCAAAGTCGGCGTACTGTACGGATAATTCTGGTAAAACCGGAGCCATGCCCGTGCTGTTGGCTTTGTAAAGTTCTGCTAACTCTCGCAACAACACGCCTACTGACCACCCATCAGAAATAATGTGGTGCATGGTAAGCAGCAAGACGTACTCGGTTTCATCTAGCAGCAACACCAAACCTCGGAGTAAAAGCTCTCGTTCCAGGTTAAAAGGTCGATTCGCTTCTTCATTTACCCATCGTTGCGCTTCAATTTCTCGCTCGCTTTCTCCTAGGTGCAACAAGCTGACAACTTGTAGTTCCCAACTGTGAGTTGAGGCGATCGCCTGAATGGGTTCTCCCTCTACTGTCGCGAAGTTGGTGCGTAAGGCTTCGTGACGCCCGATAATTTCGTTGATGCTGTTCTGTAGCGCAGCTATATTGAGCTGACCGAAAAGACGCAACACTACCGGGATGTTGTAAAAGGGACTGTTGGGCTGTAACTGGTCAAGAAACCACAGTCGCTGTTGAGCAAAGGAGAGTGGGATGTCCTCTGACCTGGCAATTGGTACAAGAGGCTCTGAAAGTACAGATTGTCCTTTTGCGATCAAATTTTCCACCCGCGAAGCGAATTCGGCAATCGTGGGAGCTTCAAACAAACTGCGTAGCGGTAATTCAACGGTCAAGGTGTCGCGCACCCGAGAAATTACTTGAGTGGCTAATAAGGAATGTCCGCCCAGCTCAAAGAAATTGTCGCTCACGCCCACAGAGTCACTTGAGAGGATGTTACCCCAAATGCTGGCTAGTATTTCCTCAATCGGAGTGCGTGGGGCGACAAAAGATTCTTCCAGTTCGGAACGCTTTTCGGGGGCGGGTAGGGCGCGGCGGTCTACCTTTCCGTTCGGTGTCAGCGGCAGTGCTTCGAGCACGACAAAAGCACCCGGCACCATATACTCGGGCAGTTTTTCTTTGAGGAAGCGGCGCAGGTCACTGATTGCGGGTGCGGGTTGCTGATGGCAGACAACATAAGCTACCAATTGTTTGTCGAGAGCAACGTTCTCTGTGGCGATGACCACAGTCTCTCTTACATCGGGATGCTGGCTCAGTACGGCTTCAATTTCCCCTAGTTCGATACGGAATCCGCGTATTTTTACCTGATTGTCGGTGCGTCCGAGGTACTCGATGTTACCGTCACTCAGGTAGCGGGCTAAATCCCCTGTTTTGTA
>NZ_JAUBQM010000180.1:0-2388 GCF_036701245.1 Microcoleus sp. Pol14D4 | reverse complement strand
TTTAGGTCAGGGAGTTTTTTCATTCCTCTATCTAATGTCTATCTCGTTCTCTTGTCAAGGGGGTTGAGCAATTACGATTTACGAAGCAAACTAGAACGTTGGACACCAGACCCTGGTGCAACCGGGTTTCTAAGTAAGTCCTGGACGCACTCAAAGACCAAAACCCCGGTTTAGGCGTCAATATTTATCTAAAAAGCGACGATTTCTGGAATAAACCGAGTTTTTGCGTAAGTCCTGTTAGGGTATTTCTACTTATTAAAGCCACAATTTTTTCCTACAGTTTGCGATCGCACTCCGACGCCTATAAACCGGAGTTTTTAATTGCAGTAAATGAGTAGAACCAAGTATTTTTCTTAAAAAACTACGTTTCTGGCTCCAACTGGCCGTAAGTCCTGGTAAAATTTCTTGTAATGCTGCCAAAAAAGTGAAATGCATACCCAGCTATCTTCAGCGCAAAGGTGCGCTTACCCTAAATTCTGGCCATTCAGTTGAGGCCAGCAGCCCGGATGAAACTGGTTGTGGCGTCTTAGGTGCTGTAACCCCAAGCAAAACGAACGAAACTGCCATCAAGCCGCCGTACAAGGCAGCCGATCGCTTGCGAGTTCCCAGTCCCACCCATTGAGGATTTAGCAGACCCAGACAAAAAGCCGGTGTGGAAAACATGAAAGTTAATACAAACAAGCTGGACATCACGCACCTCCGACTACCGAATTGCAGCGATTAATTACTTTTATCTCCAATTAATAGCTCACAAATCCGCTTAAAAAAGTGGTAATTTAGGATTTATAACTTGAGAATTATTCATGTTTATCAAACAATAATAATTTTTTTTTAAATCTCTTACTTAAGGTAGTGGTTAAAAAAAATAATAGCTTTCTAAAAAGGTCAAAAATTTAGCTTAAAATAGAAACTAAATTCCTTAATCAAAATATGAAAGTCCGCTTTAATGTAGTGCGCCAAAATCAAAACGAGGCTCCCCGGGTTCACACTTACACCCTAGATGTGGAAGAGAGCAATACCATCCTCGACTGCCTCAACAGTATTAAGTGGGAACACGACGGCACTTTAGCTTTTCGCAAAAATTGCCGCAATACAATTTGCGGCAGTTGTTCTATGCGAATTAACGGTCGCTCAGCATTAGCTTGCAAAGAAAACGTAGCCAGCGAACTCGCAAGACTGAAAAAAATAGCTGATTCCAGCTCAGCAGAAATGCCTATTGATTTCATCCCAGAAATCACCGTCGCCCCAATGGGAAATATGCCGGTTATTAAAGATTTGGTTGTTGACATGACCAGTTTTTGGGACAACCTAGAAGCAGTTGAACCCTATGTCAGCACAGCCTCGCGAGCAATTCCAGAACGCGAATTTCTGCAAACTCCAGAAGAGCGCTCGAAACTCGACCAAACTGGCAACTGCATCCTCTGCGGTGCGTGCTATTCTGAGTGCAACGCCCGCGAAGTCAACCCGGCATTTGTCGGCCCCCACGCCCTCGCCAAAGCTTACCGCACGATCGCCGACTCCCGCGACAGCGAAACCGAAAATCGGCTCGAAAAATACAACGAAGGCACCGCAGGGGTCTGGGGATGCACTCGCTGTTACTACTGCAACTCGGTTTGTCCGATGGAAGTCGCGCCGATGGATCAAATTGGTAAGATTAAACAAGAGATTCTCGATCGCAAAGACGACCAAGCCAGTCGATCAATTCGTCACCGCAAAGTCTTAATCGAGCTCGTCAAAGAAGGTGGCTGGATAGATGAGCGCAAATTTGGCATCGAAGTAGTAGGAAATTACTTCCGCGACGTTAAAGGTTTGCTGAGTCTGGGCCCGTTGGGTTTGAGAATGATCGCTCGCGGCAAGTTCCCGCTGTTTTTTGAGCCTTCTGAAGGTACCGAAACCGTGCGAAATCTGATTGAATCGGTTCAAAGTTTAGAAAAGTCAGCAGATTAGGCATGGGGTGTCATTTTCCTGGTAAATTACAAGTTGTGCGATCGTAAAGCTTCTGAAAAGTCATCACTCAAAACTCGAAACTTAAAACTTTTAAATGACTGCCAAAACTCCTCCATCCCCAAAACCGACAACCCCAAATACCCCAAAACCAGAACCAGCCTTTGGGTGGAATGCCTATGCAGAACAAATCAACGGCAGATTTGCGATGGTGGGATTCGTGGGGCTTTTGCTGCTAGAATTCTTCACCCGCCAGGATTTTTTTACCTGGCTGGGGCTGCGTTAAATTAGTCTCAATCAAGCAAGAATGGAAGTTGAAAATTTATCGCTCTTTCAGCTTCCATTCTACTTTTAAGAGTTATTTAAAATCTGGGGGGGTGACAAAAAGGTCTACGAGATAGACTGTATAAGGGTTGCGGCCCGCATACCTTGTTGATAAAAGCG
>NZ_JAUBQM010000179.1:0-2574 GCF_036701245.1 Microcoleus sp. Pol14D4 | reverse complement strand
GCTTTTATCAACAAGGTATGCGGGCCGCAACCCTTATACAGTCTATCTCGTAGACCTTTTTGTCACCCCCCCAGCAAAAATAGATACTTTAAAGTTATCGTTTTTGCCCAATCTTCCTCGAAGCGATTCCCAAATTTGAATCGCATCGCGGAGGAATGTTTCAGCTTCAGCAAACCGTCCAGAGTCAAATAAAGCCAGTCCTAAATTGTTGAGAGTTGCCCCTTGAGACGCCATTTCGCCGATCTCGCGCGCGATTTCTAAACTCTTCTGGCTGTATTCGATCGCCCGCTGGCACTGCCCCAAACAGCGGTAAGCATTGCCCAGATTGCGCCAGGAAGTCGCTTGCCCAGAGAGATCGCCCATTTCCTGCTGAATATCTAAGGACTGTTTGTAGAATTCGATCGCCCGCAAGTAATTCCCCAAATCACTGCAAGCATTGCCCAGAGCCATTAAAGAATTCGCTTCTCCATAGCGGTTGTCGATTTTCTGGGCAAGATTCAAAGACTCTTGAGAGTATTCGATCGCCCGTTGAGACTGCCCTAGGGAAATGTATGTAAGGCCCAAAGCGCTCAAGGAGTTCGCTTCTCTATGCTGAGAGTTGATTTTTCGCGCCATATCTAGGGACTGCTGCTGGCACTCGATCGCCCGCTGGTATTCGCCCAGGGAATAATATGCACTCCCCAAATCGCGCCAGGAACTAGCTTCTCCGTGAGGATTGCCGATTTCTCCCTGAATATTTAGGCATTGCTGGTAGCAGTCAATTGCTTGCAAATATTCCCCCAAAGCATCATAAATATTGCCTAAAGCGTTTAAAGAATCAGCTTCCCCACTGGGGTTGCCAATATCTCGCTGAATATTTAGCGACTGCTGGTGATAGTCAATTGCTTGCGAGTATTCCCCCCGCAAACGGTAAAAATTGCCTAGATTGTTCAGAGAGTTCGCTTCTCCGTAGCGGTTGCCGGTGTCTCTATGAATATTTAGCGACTGCTGATAATATGCGAGCGTCTGCGAGTATGTGTCCAGGCAACTTTTAGCACTATCTAAGAAGGAAGGTGCGTAGCAGGGCTTGAACCGCCTTTCTGTAATTATCCTAATTTTATAAGGTGCGTACTTGAGTTTTGGTGCTATGACCCTAACTGGACTTCGACTAGATGAAGTTTCCCTAATTTTCTTACTAATAGGAAACTGAATAGAACGGTAAATCAACAGCACCTCTGCTGCCGATAGCGCCTGTTTGTAGAGCCGAATATCTCCTATATTGCCCTGAAAAGTGTTCCCAAAATCGTCTGATTGGCCACCAATAGTTAAGGGGATGATACTACTATTGCTGATAGAACCCTGTTGATATGTTGGGTTGAACCGGAAACCTACTTCCTTCCCATCGACATACCAGCGCCCTCCATCCGCTCGATCGCGATCGACAACAACCGCAACGTGATGCCATTCGCTATCGTTGACAACTGGCAAAGACGGAAGATCTTTTTCTTGGTCGTCGTCATAATAGTTTACCGAAATCCTCCCATCTGCTATTTGAAGGTTAATTCTGCCTCTATCAATAAAGAAAGACCAGCCCCGCAAAGGGCCGGAGTTTTTAATCCGCTGATCGATAATCTGGACAATACCGCAAGGGTCGTAGTTTTTAATCCGCCGATTAATAGTATCGAAATCTTCCGTGCGAATCCACGCACAAATAGAAAAGTCTTCTTTGCCTATCTCCAGTAAAGGAGTGACTGGGAAAGTAACGCAACCTCCACTCAGCAGCAAACTTTCCTGCGGCCCGTTTGTGATAGTTCCATCGGTATAATGTATTAGGAACTCTTTGTCGATACGGTAAACGCTGTCAATTAGGCGTGCCGGAGGGAGTTCGGGGCGATCGCTCGCCAAGTTGCCTGCTTCATCAAATGACCAACGGGCGATCGGCTCTGTATTGAAAGTATTGTAGACGCTTAATATCGGGTATTTCATGGGTTAGTTGACTTCATTTTTGTGGAACAGGCATCTTGCCTGTTCCTGATGGGCGGGCTAAGAAAAAGACCACAAAAAAACTTACTCTTTGTGGAACAGGCCTCTTGCGTGTTACGGTGGTGAAACTATCCCGTGCAAGCGCACAAACGGATGCTGCAATAAAGCCTCCCAGTCAGCATCCAAAGTCGCCAGAGAAGATATTTTCTCAAATCCAGATAGCTCTGCTAGCGCTTCATACCGCAAATCATTTTCAGCATAAATTAGCAGCCTCTCCTCTAAAGTAGCTGCCTGTAATTGGGCCAACAGTTTGCCGCGCAGTGCAACTAATTCTGTGAGAGTTTCGTACCACAAACCGTGTTTAGCCAACAGCAAAACGCGCTCCCTTAGAGATGCTGTTTCTAGCTGAGCCAAAATTTCTGGTTTCATTGCCACCCGCTCAACCCACCCGTAACGTGAGATATTTCCGCAAAAAAAGTCCCAGCGATACTTTTTGCCAGTTTCCAGAGGAGGTGAATTTGGCGGCAAGGAAAAACGGGAGCGTGTCACTTTTGCAATAAGTACAAATACTTAAATAAGGCTGTTGTGACCAATTGCAGCCATTCTGAGTAA
>NZ_JAUBQM010000178.1:0-2625 GCF_036701245.1 Microcoleus sp. Pol14D4 | reverse complement strand
ACTCAGAATGGCTGCAATTGGTCACAACAGCCTTATTTAAGTATTTGTACTTATTGCAAAAGTGACACGCTCCCAATTGCTTTTAAGTGTAATGAGCAAGACAGAAAAAGAGGAAAAAATCTTTGATATTATCAATCAATTAAACAAAGGAGCCGATTTAATTGTCTCAGAAACAGAACGTGCGGAATTAGCAAAGCTAAATTTAGCTGCTGCACAAAAAGCCAAATCTGCCACCGCTTACATCGCAGCAATTGAATACGCCACTAAAGGCATAGAACTTCTCACAGTAAATTGTTGGCAACAATACTATGATATAACTTTGGCTCTACATGATTTAGCAGCAGAAGTAGCTTGTCTAAGCGCTGAGTTTAGACGAATGGAACAGATAGTCGAGTTGGTAGTACAAAATGCTAGTCAATTACTAGACAAAGTTAAGGTCTATGAAGTGACAATTTTAGCTGACGTAGCCCAGAGCAAACAGCCCAAAGCTATTAAAACCGCTCTTTCTGTTTTGAAATTATTTGGAATATCGTTTCCAGAGCAGCCCACTGACACAGAGATTAATCAAAGTTTGCAACAGGCTCAAGATGTATTAAAAGGAAAAGATTTAGAAGATTTGTTGGCACTACCTGAGATGATAGACCTTCAAGCTCTGGCAGTGATGCGAATTTTAGGAACCGTGACAGCAGCAGTCTATCAAGCGATTCCAAAACTACTGCCGTTAATTGTCTGCAAGCAAGTTAGGTTATCAGTTGAATATGGTAATGCTGCTGTATCAGCGCAGGCTTATGCTTGGTATGGAGTAATTTTGTGCGATTTGGGGCAAATAGATTTAGGTAATCGCGTTGGTCAACTGGCAATGGAACTACTATCACGTTTCCAGAATAGAGAATTTAAAGCCAGCACCATTAACATGGTTTATCCGTTTGTAAAGCCTTGGAAATATCATATTCAAGATTCACTTGCTCCTTTACTGGACGGATACCACAGCGGTCTAGAAATGGGTACTTTAGAATATGCTGCTTACTGTGCATACAATTACTGCTCGCTGTCATTTTTTCTAGGAAAAGATTTGTCAATCCTAGAACGAGAGATGAAGGTTTACAATCAGGCATTAACTCAACTCAAACAGGAAGTCGCTCATAATTATCTTAGAGTCTTTTATCAATCCGTCTTAAATTTGCTCGGTAAGAGCAAGTGTCCTTGGGAAATTCAAGGTGTAATCTATGACGAAAACATCATGTTTCCCTTGCATCAGAATGCTAACGATCTTTACGCAATGGGAACACTATCTACCAATAAATTAATTCTTTGTTACTTGTTTAATGAATGGGAGCAAGCAATTAAAGTGGCAGTTGATGCCAAACAATATTTGAGCGGAATATCCGGCTGTTTTATGGTTCCGGTGTTTCACTTTTACGATTCTTTGGTCTATCTTGCTATATTACCCAACGCTCAAAGTAGAGAATGCGATGCCTTCGGCGGCCTTGGCCCATCCCTTCCCCAGGAAGTTATTAGCAACCAGAAAAAACTCAAACAATGGGCAGATCATGCACCCACAAACCATTTACACAAATTTTATTTGGTGGAAGCAGAACAGTACCGGGTGTTGGGGAAGATATATGAAGCAATGGATTACTACGATCGCGCTATAGGCTCTGCAAAAGAAAACGCATATATCCAAGAAGAAGCACTAGCGAATGAACTTGCCGCCAAATTTTACCTCAATGGGGGGAAAGAAAAACTCGCCCAAGCATATATGCAAGAAGCGTATTACTGCTACGCGCGTTGGGGTGCGAAAGCCAAAGTTGCTGACCTCGAAAAACGCTATCCCCAACTTCTCGCCCCCATCCTCCAGCAAACCCGTTCTCCCCTGTCAGCTAAAGAAACTATCTTCACATTGGGGAGTGTCACTTCTACCAATTACCCCACTTGCCACAGTAGCAGTGCCTCTGGAACTCTAGATTTAGCTGCCATTCTTGAAGCTTCTCAAACTATCTCAGGCGAAATTGAACTGTCCAAACTGCTTTCATCATTGCTTTCTATTGTTATTGAAAATGCGGGGGCTGATAAATGCGTGTTAATGCTTTTGCGAGACAATCGCCTGCTGATTAAAGGGTCAATTACTACAGGGAGGCAGCCAGTTGTGTTGCAAAGCCTTCCTGTTGATGATAGCCAGGATATTCCGCTGAAGCTGATTTACAAAGTCTTGCACAACAGGCAGACTGTTGTGCTGTTTGATGCCACGATCGATCCGATTTTGGCCAATGACCCTTATATTATTCGTCAGCAGCCTCAGAGTATCTTGTGCAGCCCGATTTTGCATCAAGGGAAATTGCTGGGCATTTTATATCTAGAAAATAATTTAGCGCAGGGGGCATTTACAAGCGATCGCGTCGAGATCCTCAATCTACTTTGCGCTCAAGCTGCTATCTCCCTAGAAAATGCCAGACTTTATGAACGGTCACAAACCTATTCCCAACAACTAGAACAAGCCTTACATGACTTGCAGCAAACCCAATTGCAAATGATTCAAAGCGAAAAGATGTGGGTGCATCTCACTTTGGCAAATGTGTCAAAAAAGAGATAAAATGAAAAAGCTAGTAAAATCGTTAAATAAAGATG
>NZ_JAUBQM010000177.1:0-2663 GCF_036701245.1 Microcoleus sp. Pol14D4 | reverse complement strand
TTTTGAACCAACACTGAATTGAACTGCTGCTCGCTCGAATTCTCTATCGATTTATGAATGATTTGCGATCGCTATATGAGATTTCCTCTTAATTTTAGGGGTTAGATGCTCTGGAATATTTTTTAGTTGAATCGCATTACAGCCCAACTTATATGCAGTTTCAACAGGCTTGCCAGCGCCTAAAGAATCATAGAAGCCCATTGCAAATTTGATTGCGGCTGTGTCTCTAATTTCTTGGCTCGTGCCGATGACATAATTGATGTGTTCAACAATCGCATTTGCCTGAATCTCGGAATAGCAAGCCCTAAGTAAAACACATTCCACATGATCGGCAAACTGCTCAAACAAGCTGGATCAAGCCTCAGTGGTGACAAGTTTTGACTTGCCATTATCGTCTTCTACAACTATCCCGTCATTTCCTGCGCGATGACCGCTCAAATGGAAAATTTGCGGTTCTTTCTATGTCTAGCAAGGCTCGACGCAAGTCATCAGGACAAATAGCCCCGCTATATTCAACTTTGAACTGATCCCGATTATTAGGGGTCGTGTCACTTGTGAGACGAGTACAAATGCTCGTAAACCCCACCACGAGTGTTTTACGTATCATCAGTATAATAGGCGATAATTATCATTTATTCCCACTGGATATATAGCGCTCGCAAATCATTCATAAATCAATCGAGGGTTCGATCGAGCAGTAGTTTCATGAAAATTGTGGCTCAAAATCACCAAATTTGTGTAGTTTGGGAAAGTCAAAGATTTGCTGCTGTATGGTAAAATTGAATAACCATTTAACCAAGGAAAAAGAACGCAGACGATTCCCAAATTTTCTCACCCAAGTCTTGGCATTTAGCCAAATATGCTCTATTGGATTCTGCCGGCGGAGCATTGGGGGCAAACAGGATACAAGTTGAAGACCATTCATTTTTTGTCCGCAAGTAATTATTTATAGGTAAGTTTTCATCTCTTTATATTTGTGATAACTAGCTCTATCCCAAATAATCAAATGTCTCGCTTCGGGATTTAAAGACTGTAAATCGCTTTAAGAAAGCGACCGTATTCTCGGAATTTGCCGTCGCATATTCTCGCAGAATTAACTGTTTTGTTAAGTAATTTATTGCGCCATAATAAGTTTGTTTTTCTCTTTCATTCACCAGCGGTATTTCTATTCTCTCGTTGCGCCTTCCCCAAAGATAGTCACAGACATCTCCCCACAGTAGATGACACTCATCAATCAAATACACCACACGCTTTCCCGATACTATAGCTTCCCGATATTTTTCCAGAGTTTCACAAATTTCTTGGTGCTTTTTTTTGACGAGTCATTCATCGCCTTTTGGGTTCTTTTTTTGAGAGTTTTTCCAGCTAGTTCCTGCTGACTTAAAGAGTCGATAGTAGCTAGTTTTAGATGGCAACTCAATCTGATACTGCTCTGCTATATAATTTTCAAGGGCGGATAAATCGAGCGTGGTCTTTATTAGTTAACCATTGGATAATTTCCGACTGTTCTTCTGGCTTAAGTTGTCCCTGCGAGCTTTGATGACTTAAGAGCAATCCTTCAATTCCATGCAACGCAGAATTGATTTTCCACTTGCTAATAAATGGAGAGGATACTCCCAATATCTTTTGAATAGTTTCGCGGCAGAGCCATTCAATTCGCATTCGGATGGCTAAGGCTCTTTTTAATTCTCTGAGGTCGGGATTGCTGGCAATAAAATTTTCGAGTTTTCATAAGGCTTCGACTTCATCCTATCCGATTTTTTCTGAGGACTTATTTTGGGTCATTTCAACTCATACTTAGATTCACATATAGCCTTTCTCAGAAAGATGAGGTATCATGTTACTGACACTCACTCGTGAGGGTCAAACAGAGAAGATAAGATCAAATTAACTATAATTACATGGTTCAGTAAAGCCTCGCGAAAGCGATACCACACATAATAGCACTTTTTTGACAGCACGATCTGCTTGCCTCACAACACGTTTACTTGTACCCAACTTCATACATTGTTAAAAATGAAAGCTTATTCGATTGATTTTAGGCAAAAAATCCTTGATACTTATCATGCTGAACCCATTTCACAAAAAGCAATAGCTAAGCGTTTTTCTGTAGCCCTGAGTTTCGTACAAAAATTGCTTAAACAATATCGTGAAACAAAAAACATTACTCCGAGAACTGACCGATGTGGAGTCAAAGGCAAACTTAATGCGGATCACCTACTCATCTTGGCGGAATTGATTGAAGCAAATAATGATGCAACTCTTGAAGAACTCCAGGGGGAACGCATCTTATTGAACACTGTTCATCAGTGATGAGTATATTTTCAGATAAATTCACCATTATTAGAAGCTATAAACATACTTTGTAACGACTTTTAAGAGAAAAGAGGAACTGATTAATGATGATTTTTACTGGCTGCCATTTTTGAGACAATAAAAAGCTTACAACCACTGCTTGCAAGTTGTATAATAGTTAGTAATAAGTTGTTTGTGAGAATTTAATTAACTGAAACAGCGAGAATTTTAGTCAAATAGCCATCATCCCATCCAGCTCGAAGTCGCTTGTTCTTTGCTCCAGTTTTTGAGGTTTTTTCTTGATTCAAAAGATTTAATGAGATGTGTCTAATCATAGCAAAATTTTGCGGAGCATTGTCTTTCCTGAG
>NZ_JAUBQM010000176.1:1395-2679 GCF_036701245.1 Microcoleus sp. Pol14D4 | reverse complement strand
GTAAAGTTGAGCATTCTCAATAGAAATAGCAATTTGGGCAGATAACAGTTTTAACAATTCTAGGCGATCGGTAGTAAAAGCGCCTTCAATCAGGTTATTTTCCAAATAAAGAAGGCCAGTCAGCTTACCTTGGTGCAGCAGAGGAGTACAAAGAATAGACTTCGGTTGAGTAGCTGCAATATAAGGATCGCGGGTAAATTGTCCTTCAAGAGCGGCATTATTTAACACCACATTTTCCTGAGTGCGAATCACATAATTGGCGATCGCACAAGCCAGCAAAGGAGTGGCCCCAGAAGCTGCTGTGGGATTGAGAGGAAGCGATCGCAGCACGCTAACTTCATCCTCCTTCACCGAACCTTCCGCCTCAATCGCCCAGTTTCCCGCTTTTTCTAAAATCAAAAAACCTTTTTGGGCCCCCGCATTCTCGATCGCAATTTTCATCAATCTTTCCAGCAACCTACTCAAAACAATTTCACCCGAAATCGCTTGCGAAGCTTTCATCACAGTAGTTAAATCTAAAGTCTCCCCCAAATTATTGCTAGTAGTCGCCGTCGTAGTTCGGTTAACTTTAGTTTGAGTAGTCGTCTTCCCTGAAGTTCTCGCGATTAATTGAGGATATTTTTCCTCCAAACTCTCAACTTTACGTTTAGCACCCCAGTATTGGTAGCCATAGTGAGCCTTAGTCAAATAGATTTGGGCAAATTCTTCTTTATCCTTCCCCAACCAAAATTTAGCAGCCAGCTCCGCCGCCAGCGCTTCATTCTGAATAAAATCATCCTCTCTAGCCTGAGCTATCGCGCGATCGTACAAATCCATCGCCTCCAAATCTCGACCTGAAATCCTCGCCATTTCTGCCGCCACTAGCGAGAATTTATGTGCGAAACTTTCCCAGCAGTTATCCGCCCAAATTTTAATTTGTTTCTGATTAGCTTCTAATTGCTCCCAATAATCTTTTCGCTGCGATTCAGAAACCTCTGAATACAGAGCCGTTAAGATCAGACAACGGTAAAAATGATGGTGAGCGCTTGAAATATGACCCATCAAATAATCGAGCAGTTCAGCAGCGCGCTCCGATGCTTCTAGCGCCTCACTATACAGTCCGTAAAGATATAAATTCTGCGCTTTTAAAACATAAAACTCGCACAGTGCCGCCATACTTTTACGGCTGTGGAAATTTTCTAAATGCTGTTTTTCGCTAACCTCATCCTCTTCGCCCATCAAATTTAAAATTGCTGACTTATTAGCAAGAATTATATCAATCGCCCATAAATTTTTAGTTTGCTC
>NZ_JAUBQM010000176.1:0-1295 GCF_036701245.1 Microcoleus sp. Pol14D4 | reverse complement strand
TTGGCTTGAGCTGCCGCCATTTCCGCATTTACCGCTTCGCTTAAATTATCTTCAGCCAAGTCAATGCCCAGCAATTGAAGGGCTTTTAATCCCGATTGAACTGCTGATTCATATTTACTTAACAGAGTGTACTGCACGATCAAAATGTTGTAAATTTCCGCTTGTTCTAGCTCAGATTTTGCCCGGGCAAATGCCAGTTCTATTAAAGCTTCTGATTCTTCAAAATTGCCGTTTAAATATTCGGCCTCTGCCAGCTCCTTATGAAAGGTAAAAGCTAGTTCGTAGGATTCTTGCCAAATATCGCCCGGTAAAATTTCTCGACCGATGTTTAAGTAGTCTCTGGCAGCAGCATAAGCCGTTGCATCTTTGGCTTTGCGAGCGGCTGTTAAATTTAAAATAGCTAGTTCAGTTTTCTCGTTATCATCAATGATTAAAATCCGACCAGAATTCAAATGATCGACTATTTCAAAAATTCTTTCGGCTCGTCGCTCCGGAGCAATATTTGCCAGTAACAGGCGACCAATTTGTAGGTGAATTGCGGTTTGCAACTTTGAGTCGATCAAAGCGTAACCTGACTGCTGCACGCGGTCATGCAAAAACTTATAATTAGTAATTACCAAGTCGGAATTAATGATTTCTGATTCGGTAGCACCTAACTCAGAAGTAGTTAGAATCAATCCCTCTTGGATGGCTGGCAATAGTTCTTGAAACGTGGCTCCCCAAGATTTCTCATTAATAATTGAGAGAGTTTTTAAGTCAAAACTATTACCGACGCAAGCAGCCAAGCGCAAAACTTGCTGAGTTGATTCTGGCAGTTTTTTCAATTTCCCAATCATCAATTCAATGACGTTATCAGTAATACCTACTGATTCAATTTCTGAAATATTCCAATCCCAGTTTCTTTGTTGGAAGTTAAATCTCAGCAGGCTTTCTTGATAAAGAGTTTTGAGAAACTGATTGACAAAAAAAGGATTACCTTGAGTTTTATTGAGCACTAACTCTGCTAAGGGGAGCGCTGATTCTGTGTCTTTACGAACGGTATCAGCAATTAAGTTACTTATCTGCTGAAGGTGTAAAGGAGCTAAAGTAATTCGCTCGATTCTTGCCCCTTGATTTGGCAGCTCATCCAAAGTCATTATTAAAGGATGAGATGGGTTAACTTCGTTGTCTCGATAAGCACCAATTAGAAATAGATATTGCGTTTGCTCATCTGCCATCATTACTTGTAGCAATTTCAATGTAGCGGCATCAGCCCATTGTAAATCGTCGAGAAAGATGACTAAGGGATAGTCAAC
>NZ_JAUBQM010000175.1:0-2752 GCF_036701245.1 Microcoleus sp. Pol14D4 | reverse complement strand
ATGTTTGGTAGGTACTCAATAATTATGCTCCAATATACCATATTCTGCTAACATGAGATTTAGATGCGTTCGCCCTGACCCTGACCCACTGTGCTGTCTTTAAAAATTGTAGCAAGTTCTTCTTGAAACTCATCATTAAATATGAATGAACGATTCAACCCTTAGAAACGTGAATAACTTGGCTCGTTTAATGCGTTTGACGATCGACGCTTCACCGTCTGAGAGTTCAACTGGAGGATGCCATAAGGGAGGACGCATAAGGTTTCTTTCTTTTTCCCGATCGATGAGAATTTAACAGGCTTCTCAATTCAGATATCATTTTCAGTCTTTTTTGTCAACTCCTAATACTGAACCGACGCCCTAGCACTGGGCTTTGTTCTAGCCCCTGCACTAGCCTGGATAGTTGAGCCAACATCTCTTTCCTGTGGCTGTTAACTGTTGACTGTTGGCTGTTGAAGGAGGGGTCGAAAAACTGAATGATGGTTGAGTGTTGACTGTTGACTCGATTTTACGCCCGACGATGAAGTGCGGATTGGATATAACTGAGATCTTGCACCATTCTCAATTAGCCCTTGCATTTTGGGCCAAAATGTGAAATAAAGGGCGTATAAACAATGTGATAAGTTAATGTTAACCCTCCTTAATTACGCTCAAGCATTAGTCTATACCTTGATGGATTTAATGCCAAGCAAATATCAACAAAAAAGTCTGCGAGCCTTGCTAGGTCTATTTCTGGAAGCAACAGGACAAAGTTTACCTCAGCACTGTCAAACAGTAAGTGCCAGCGCGATTAGTCGCTTCCTCAATCATTACCAATGGTCAGTGCGGGCAGTAATTCGAGTTGTGCGAACCGAAATTATCAGGCAAGTCAAAGCCGAAAGAGGCGTTGGGAGGCGACCAATTTTGACGGTAATTTTGGATATTACCACCCTCGAAAAAATTGGTAAGTTCTCAGGGTTAGGGAAACTAATTAGAGTCTATAATGGTAAACGAGGATTGCACCTGTTAGTCCTCTACATACTTGTGGGAAGAAGTCGAGTACCCTGGGGGTTCCGAGTCTATCGGGGCCAGGGACAGTTGACGCCAATAAAACTCGGTCAAAGATTGCTAAAAACTCTGCCAAAAACCTTAACAGCACATTATGAAATCCGAGTATTAGGTGATAGCGCGTTTGGCAGTATAGAAATGCTCAACTGGGTAAAAAAACAACCACGTACAAGTGGTATTTTTGGGATTAGGAGCGATCGGAGGTTGGCAGATGCGCGGCAGGTAAACCAAGGACTGCAAAGGGGTCAGCAAGTAGTTCTGCAAGGATTAAACTTTCCAGTCACCCTGTCTTGGTATTGGCTCAAACGGGATGATGGCAGTCTCGAAAAACGCTTTGTAATTTCGACAAAACCTTTATCGGCTGTCTACATTACTCGACTCGGTAGAAGACGTTGGCAGATAGAAGGATTCTTTAAGACTGTGAAACATCGGTTTGGTTTGCATCGGTTTGGACAAAGCACTTTATTGGGAGTTTATCGGTGGCTAGTATTATCTTTTATTGCCTACTTTCTCGCCTTCTGGGCATATCTAGCATCGGGAAAAACTACCTTGCCAGATTGGGGAGAGGCGGCGCTACTGGCGAGAGAAACTTTGTTGGCATCTCTAGTAGTTTTGGGGCTGTTAATTAATATCGCTCGCACCCAGAGTTTAGCTCGTCAGCATGGTTTTGACATCACTGTTAGTGGTTGGCAGTATGGCTAATTGAGAATGGTGCAAGATCTCAGATATAAGCTATAGGCGACATCCCGCAACCTCAAAACGGATTTCTCAGGCAGAACGGGAGAATCGAGCGAGCAAAACTCAGGCGACGATTTCCTGCGTACAAGTACAAAATAAATCAGTATACTGGCGAAGGATATTCAAATAACAGCATAATTAGATAAATATTTACACATATCAAGGAGGAATAACATTCGATGCGAAAATTAAACAGTTCAAAGTTGCTCGCCTTACTAATTGGCACAGCAGTCATTTTTGGGATTTTGGTAACATCAGTTAGCGCTCAAGCGAAACTCACAGAGCGATCGAAACTAGCAATTAATGGCATTGGGCCAATTCGGGTTGGTATGACAGTTGATGAAGCGTCAAAAGCAGGTGGGATTAGATTAATTAGAAGTGGGAGTGGTGATATTGACGAGTATCAGTGTTCCTACGTTCAACCAAAAGGAGAGCCAAAAGGAATTGCTTTTATGGTAACAAAGGGTCGCATTGCCAGAGTGGATATTAGCAGCAAGCGCATTACCACCATCAGTGGAGCTAGAATCGGGGATAATGAAAAACGAATTTTATCTTTATATCCAGGGCAAATTAAAGCAACTCCTCATCATTATATAAGCCGCCCACCAGACAATGGAAAATATCTAACTTTCGTCCCTAAAGATGCGGCTGACAAAAACTACCGCATAATTTTTGAGACTAGCAAAAATCGTGTAGATAGGTTCCGTTCGGGTAAACTTCCTGAAGTTGAGTATATAGAAGGCTGTTCGTAATAGGCTCAAAAAACTCTTAATCATGTGACATCTACCTCAACAGCCGACAGCACTTTGGGTTCCATCTCGTACAAATAATTCAGAAGAAGCTTGGCATCGGGAAACAGATTGAGTCGAGGGGGGATATTATTCCCCGCCCCTCTCAGTTAATTAGAGTCGATGCCTGTGTTACCACAGGACACCTCTCCTTCAGAACGCGGACGTGCAGCTTTCAC